>JBIIQD010000597.1:0-4256 GCA_044342265.1 Hydrogenophaga sp.
AGCCGTCAGCTGTCTGCCCTTCGCGCCGGACACGCGAAGCCGAAACCCTAGATCAGCCCTTGCGGCTCACCAGCACAATCCCCGCCGCCACGCCCACCAGCGCCAGCACCAGACCGCCCAGCTGACCGGCAACGCCCCCAGCCACATGGAGGCGGGCACGACCTGGTACATGAACGGCGCGGACAGCCTGGGCCTGTCCTACGAGAAAGACATCAAGGCCAGCGGCCTGATCGAGACCAAGCACTACCTCAGCGCGGGCGGTGAAGTCTTCGCCCAGTTCGTCAAGCGAACGGGCAACCTCGGCGGCAAACCCGCGACCCAGGTCGGCTACTGGCACCACGACCACCTGGGCAGCCTCTCGGTCATCACCAATGCCGCGGGCCAGGTCGTCGAGCGCCTGGCCTACGACCCCTGGGGCAAACGGCGCTACAGCACCGGGCTCAAAGACACCACCGACACCCTGACCTCGGCCAACACCAAGCGCGGCTTCACCATGCACGAGCACATGGATGAGATGGGGGTGATCAACATGAACGGGCGGGTGTATGACCCGTTGATTGGGCGGTTCTTGACGGCCGATCCGCACATCCAGGCCCCGCACGACCTGCAGAGCTTCAACCGGTACGCCTACGTCAAGAACAACCCTCTGGCCTATACTGATCCGAGCGGCTACTTCTTTCGCAAAATTTTCCGGAAAAAATGGGGCAGGGTGGCATCGGGAGTGGCTTCGGTTGCGTCTGTCTCGGCCTCCCTTGTTAACAAACCTGTTGACTCAAAGAACTCTAATGCGGGGCTTTCCCCACGTGGTGTCAAAAACGAAAATGCTGCACAAAACAAAATGCTTCAAGTGGGCGGCCGACTTTCTGGAACACCAACTGTATATTTCGTTCAGCACGAAGGACAAGACCTAGCGGTGTTGGTGTTTTCAAATGGCCAGTTTTATGTGCTTAAGAATTCTCGTTACGATTCAGAAAGCGGGGCTGGCTTTGGGAACCTTGGCGCAGGCGGGATGGACGGCGTTGGGCATGCAATCCGCGGATCGAACACCAGAGTTACGACGTTTTCAGGTGGAGCTGCGTCAGGAGTGGGTGCCGGATTGTCTCTAACGCTAACAACTGTAACTAACGCAAGAGGCGAGGTTGTGAATGAACAGATTACTTCGACCGGGACGGTGAGAGCGGGCGTCTCGCCACCAGGAGGAAGTGCAACCTCTGAAGTTAAGCCGGGAATTCACTTGAATCAACCAGGAATCTCTCCAGTAGCTGACGTAGAATTTAGCCTTGGTCCAGTATCTGTACAAGGCACTTTTAACATGAAGCATCCAGGAGAATCTGCGCTTTCAGTTAGTCACGGAGTGGCAAAACCATCAGCAACAGTTGGTACAGGACTCACACACACAACACGAAACGGTTGCATGTGTTCGAATGATGGAAATTCGTTGGGTCTTTCAACCAGTAACGACAATGATCATTCGGGTCACGTTGGAGGGTTGTGGTGAATACCTGCGGGCGCAAATGTAATGGGCAATACGGTTTTTTCAAATCGCCATTGTTGAAGCTGCTGCTTTTCTTTGCAATAGCAGCTCATTCACTTTTCTCAAATGCGGAGACGGTTTTTCTCAAAATCGCCGCACCTCTGCCGATTCAAAGACTGCCAGATCTGTCGAAGGAAGCGATTCGTGGTTTGGACGTTGGAGCACAAATAGGTTTGCGTTGGTGTGATTCATGGGAGGCAACAAAAAGGGAGTTATCAATTTCTCTAACCATTTGGGATGATGGCGCAAATAAAGATCGCGCCGTCGAGGTTGCTCAAGAGATTGTAAGAAGCAGTCCGAATGCAGTTATCGGACACATTAATTCCGGTACTGCCATACCCGCTTCGGTGATTTATGAAGAAGCAAGTTTGACCAATATCTCACTTGGGGCAACGAACCCATTATTTACAAACAGAGGTTTAAACTACGGTTTTCGCTTGGCGATGGATGATCACCAGCTCGCAAAGCTAACTGGGGGCAAATTGAAAGAGCTTGGCATCAACCCGCCAACCCTCATACACGATGGAACGGCCTATGGTGAGGCAGTGATCTCCGGAATCAGTCAGTCATTCTTTGGAGCGTCAAAAAGCAATTTGAGGGAAGGCCTTGTAGTAAAGGGGAAACTTGGGCCAAATAAGGAAAAACTCAATTCTACTGAAATTAACACTGTTCGAAATGCTGTTGGGTTAAACTCTGTATTGGCAATTGGCGGAATGGATATTTTTGCTGAGGCGGTCGTGGAGTCTCTTGATAAGCCTGAAAAATTTGTATTTGTGGGTGGTTCCGGTTTATGCTCGCAGCATATGGCATACAAAGTGCAAACAGATTGGAAATCCACATTGTATTGTGGAAGTCAAGATATTGAATTTGATATTTCGGACCAACAAGTTAATCTCAACTCGTTGGCGTCCACTATCTATTCACGAGATTTTCATCAACCTATTACTTTGACTGCAGCAAAAGCATCAGATGCTGTCGGAATTGTGGTTCTGGCAGCCTGTAGAGCTAGGTCAGTTGATAGCAGAAATATAGTCAAACAAATGAAATCAGAAGACTTCTTGCTTAGGGGTGCAGCCGGTGATTACCAATTTTCGAAAGATGGTCGAAACATTAAATCGAAAGCGTTTTTGTATCAAATCGATGGCAACGGGAAGAGTCTTTTTTCAGTATTGAGTAACGAGTAAACGGGGTCAAGAGGTGCAAAAAGCCATTCCTCGAGCTCTAGGTCAGAGAGTCATAACGGGGCCAGGTCTTTAATTTGAACTCCCCGTTTCGATTGAACAACAGGAGTGCAGATGTCTCGCCTGCTGCGCATTGAGTTTCCGGGTGCCGTGTACCACGTGACAGCCCGTAGCGACTGGCGCTAGAAAGCAACGGGATCAGATTTTGACTATTGCGTTTGGGCCTCAAGTTTGAGTTCTGAGTATTTGCTTGAGATGGTTTGTTCTGGAAAAGAAAAGATACGAATTCCCGGCTTGTTTGTTTGCGCCACGTTGGGTGTCCTGTTGGCCGGTTGCGGCGGCGCCAGCGAACAAACCGGCGCCATCGACCGCTACAGCGCCTACGACGTGATCGACTAGCGCATGAGCGTGGCGCAGCTCAAGGCAGTGATCAGGGTCGAGCCGCTTGGCAGCCAGCCCGACGGCGACAGAGCTCGGCTCCCGACCTGGGAGACCAACGCCAACACCTAGGCTTTCCTGCTCACCAGCACAATCCCCGCCGCCACGCCCACCAGCGCCAGCACCAGTTGCAGCGTCAGCGGCTCGCCCAGCAGCACCACGCCGAACACCAGCGCGAACAGCGGCGTGAGGAAGGTGAAGGTGGACATCTGCGTCGCGGGGTAGTGGCGCAGCATCCACATCCAGGCCAGGTAGCTGGCGAAAGCGCCCACGGCGGTCTGTAGGAACAGTGAGCCCCAGGCCATGGCGGAGTAGTCGAAGCCCCAGGTTTCGCCCAGGGCGAGCGACACCACCGGGCAGACCAGGGCGGTGACGCCCAGCTGGTAGAACAGCGATTTTTCGGCCTGCACCGTGGCCACCTTGGTGGTGCGGATGGCCAGCGTGGTCAGGCCCCAGAACATGCCCGCGGCCAGGCCCATGGCGTCGCCTTTCCACTGGCCGGCCACCGGTGAGCTGTGCAGAAAGCCTTCGCTGAACGCCACGCCGACCGCGCTGAAGGCGATCAGCAGCCCCACCCACTGAACCTTGCGCAGCGTTTCGGCGGCCACAAAGCGCGGCAGCAGCAGCGCCACCCAGAACGGGCTGGTGTAAAGGAACACCGTGAGCCGCGAAGCGCTGGTGTACTGCAGGCCGAGGTAGATGAAGCAGAACTCGGCCGCGAACAGCAGACCCACCAGCAGCCCGCCTTTGAGCGAGCCGTCGCGCTGGAACAGCTTGACGCCGCGGAACTGGCACCAGAGCCAGAGCAGGGCGGTGGCGCCGGCCATGCGCAGCGAGGCCTGCCACAGCGGCGGAATCTCGCGGCTGGCGAACTTGATCAGGATCTGCTGGAAGCCCCAGAAAGCACAACACACCACCAGCAAGGTGATCGCGAAGGTGTCAAGGTGGTCTTTGCGCTGGATGGCGGTCATGGGTTACCGCCCTGAGGCGAGCTTTTGCAAATGGCGCTTGAGGGCTTCGGCCTCGCCCGACGACCAGCGCGACAGCAGGTGGGTTTCCTGCGCGCGGGCCTGGGCGATCAGCGCGCTGGCGATGCGCCGACC
>JBIIQD010000294.1:0-4256 GCA_044342265.1 Hydrogenophaga sp.
TTCTTGCGCCTTCTGCCCGATCCTGGCACCTCAGAAGGACAAGGACCGGCCGAGCGGCGCATCATCGAATGCCGGCGACTGAGGGGCCCGGCGGAGGTGGCACGGCAGCTGGAGTTGCGCGGTGGCGACTCCCTGATCCAGGTCAAGCGCGTGCTGTCTTTTTCCGGCGTTCCTGCCATTCTGGAGGACATTTGGTTGCCAGGCACCCCGTTCAAAGGTTTGAGTCTAGAGACCCTGTCCAGCGACAAAGGCCCGATGTACGCCCTTTTTGAGGCGCAGTTCGGCGTGCGCATGGTGCGCGCCACGGAAAAACTCAAGGCTGTGGCCGCCGATGCCGATGTCTCTGCATTGCTCGGTGTTGAAGTGGGCCACCCGCTGCTGAGCGTGGAACGGCTGGCCTACACCTACAACGATGTACCCATGGAACTGCGGCGCGGCCTGTACCGCACCGAAACGAGGCACTATCACAACGAGCTGAGTTGACCATCGAACGCACCCAGTGACCGTGGCTTGATGGCCTGCCGTAAGGCTTGGGTATGCTGCGTTGCAATAGAATTTGAGTGTTTGTAATGCGGGTTACCACCAAGTTACATGCCCCGTCCACGACCGATTTCCAGCAGAAGAAAGCCCCACCATGACCGAGTTGAACAAGAAGCGGCCCGAGTTCCGCAACATCAACGCCTTCACGGACCTGACCACCTACCGCCTTCCCCTGGCGGGATGGGTGTCGATCCTGCACCGCGTCAGCGGAGCGATGATGTTCCTGCTGCTGCCCCTGATCGTGTGGCTGTTTGACGCGTCGGTGACCTCGGAGATCTCCTACGAGCGCTTCAATGCCGCCTTCTCAGGCAACCTGGGCTGGCTGCTCAAGCTGGTGGTGCTCGCGCTCATCTGGGCGTACCTGCACCACCTGATCGCCGGACTGCGCCATCTGTACATGGACGTCAACCATGCCGTGACCAAAGAGTTCGGCAAGTCATCTGCCATCGTGACGCTGGCATTGTCGATCGGACTGACGCTGATCCTGGGCGCCAAACTGTTTGGTCTGTACTGAAGCCTGCAAAAGAAAGAAACCCCATGTCCGTCAACTACGGTTCCAAACGCGTCGTCACTGGCGCCCACTATGGCCTGCGCGACTGGCTGGCCCAGCGCATCACTGGCGCCTTGTTTGCACTGCTCACCTTTATCGTGCTGGCCAAGGTGCTGCTGACCAGCGGCCCGCTGGGTTATGAGGGCTGGGCCGGCATCTTCGCGCCCCAATGGATGAAGGCCCTGAGCTTCGCCGTCTTTGTCGCTATCGCTTACCACATCTGGATCGGCATGCGCGACATCTGGATGGACTATGTCAAGCCCGCTGGGATCCGCTTGGGCCTGCACGTGTTCACCATCGTCTGGCTCGTGGCTTGCCTGGGCTGGGCAGTTCAAGTTCTCTGGAGAGTCTGATACATGACCACCACCGCATCCCTTCCCAAACGCAAATTTGACGTGGTCATCGTCGGGGCCGGCGGCTCCGGTATGCGTGCTTCCCTGCAGCTGGCGCGTGCCGGTCTGAAGGTGGCCGTGCTGTCCAAAGTGTTCCCTACCCGCTCGCACACAGTGGCGGCACAGGGCGGCGTCTCCGCGGCGTTGGGCAACATGAGCGAAGACAACTGGCACTACCACTTCTACGACACGATCAAAGGCTCCGACTGGCTGGGCGACCAGGACGCCATCGAATTCATGTGCCGCGAAGCCCCTAAGGTCGTGGTCGAACTGGAACACTTCGGCATGCCGTTCGACCGCAACCCCGATGGCACGATTTACCAGCGTCCGTTTGGTGGTCACACCGCCAACTATGGCGAAAAGCCGGTGCAACGCGCCTGCGCCGCCGCCGATCGCACCGGTCATGCCATGTTGCACACGCTGTACCAGCAAAACGTGGCCGCACACACCACTTTCTTCGTCGAATGGCTGGCCCTTGACCTGATCCGCGACGCCAGTGGCGACGTGGTTGGGGTCACGGCGCTGGAGATGGAAACCGGTGAAACCTATGTGCTCGAAGCCAAGACGACACTGCTGGCCACCGGGGGCGCGGGTCGGATCTTCGCAGCGTCGACCAATGCTTTCATCAACACCGGCGACGGCCTTGGGATGGCAGCGCGTGCTGGTGTACCGCTTCAAGACATGGAGTTCTGGCAGTTTCACCCCACTGGCGTGGCGGGCGCAGGCGTTCTATTGACAGAAGGCTGCCGGGGAGAAGGCGCCATCCTGCTGAACAGCAATGGCGAGCGCTTCATGGAGCGCTATGCGCCGACCTTGAAGGATCTGGCACCGCGCGACTTCATTTCACGCTGCATGGACCAGGAGATCAAGGAAGGCCGCGGCTGTGGTCCCAACAAAGACTATGTGCTGATGAAGCTCGACCATCTCGGCGCCGAGACGATCCGCAAGCGCCTGCCATCGGTGGAAGAAATCGGACACAACTTCGCCAACGTGGACATCACCCGCGAACCCATTCCGGTCGTGCCCACCATCCATTACCAGATGGGCGGTATCCCGACGAACATCCATGGTCAGGTGGTCGCGCCGGATGGCAGCGGCTCGCAGCAGATCGTCAACGGGTTGTATGCAGTTGGTGAATGCGCCTGCGTATCGGTGCACGGCGCCAACCGCCTGGGCACCAACTCGCTGCTGGACCTGTTGGTGTTTGGTCGCGCTGCGGGCAATCACATCGTTGATTTCAACGACAAGAACAAGACCCACAAGCCGTTGCCAGCCGACGCTGCCGACAAAACCCTGGCCCGACTGGCACGGCTGGATGGCTCCAGCGACGGTGAGTATGCGCAAGATGTTGCCGACGACATCCGCGCCACCATGCAGCAACACGCGGGCGTGTTCCGGACCCAGGCGTCGATGGACGAAGGCGTGCGGAAAGTCAACGCCTTGCGAGAGCGCGTGGCCCACATCACGCTGGCCGACAAGTCCAAGGTGTTCAACACCGCCCGCATCGAGGCGCTGGAAGTGGACAACCTGATCGAGTCTGCCCAGGCGACCATGACCTCAGCCGCCGCCCGCAAAGAGTGCCGTGGCGCCCACACCGTGAATGACTATGAGCGCCCCGCCGATGACGCCCAGTTCCCGCTGGGTCGCAACGACGTGGAGTGGATGAAGCACACCCTGTGGCATAGCGAGACCAACAGCCTGTCGTACAAGCCCGTCAACTTGAAACCGCTGACCGTGGCCTCTGTTCCACCCAAAGTCAGAACGTTCTAAGCGTCCCCGTCGCCCGGAGAAAAACACCATGGCCCTTCGCACATTCAAGATCTACCGTTACGACCCGGAAAAAGATGCCAAGCCCCACATGCAGACCATCCAGGTCGAGCTCGACGGCCAGGAGCGCATGCTGCTGGACGCGCTGATGAAGCTCAAGAAAGTCGATCCGACCATGTCCTTTCGCCGCTCCTGCCGCGAGGGCGTTTGCGGCTCGGATGCGATGAACATCAATGGCAAGAACGGCCTGGCCTGCCTGACCAACATGAATACGCTCAAGGGCGACATCGTGCTCAAGCCACTGCCAGGCCTGCCGGTGATTCGCGACCTGATCGTGGACATGACGCTGTTCTTCAAGCAGTACCACAGCATCAAGCCGTATCTGATCAACGAGACGCCAGCCCCTGAACGCGAGCGCCTGCAAAGCCCCGAAGAGCGCGACGAGCTCAATGGCCTGTACGAGTGCATCCTGTGCGCCAGCTGCTCGACCAGCTGCCCCAGTTTCTGGTGGAACCCCGACAAGTTTGTCGGCCCGGCGGGCCTGCTGCAGGCTTACCGCTTCATCGCTGACAGCCGCGACCAGGCCACGGCCGAGCGCCTGGACAACCTCGAAGACCCCTACCGCCTGTTCCGTTGCCACACCATCATGAATTGTGTGGACGTCTGCCCCAAGAGCCTGAACCCGACCAAGGCGATTGGCAAGATCAAGGAGCTGATGGTGCGCCGCGCCGTCTGATGCCGTCGATGGCCACGACCGACACCGCCATGCACGCCGACTTGCTCGATGCCCCGCTCGACGAGCGAGGCATGAGCAAGCTCAAGTGGCGCTGCCGCCGTGGCCTGCTGGAAAACGATCTGTTCATCGAACGCTTCTTTGCCAGGCACGAACAGGGCCTGACCGTCAGACAGGCTCAGGCTCTGGGCGTGGTCATGGACCTGTCGGACAACGATCTGCTGGACCAGTTGCTCGGGCGCAAGTCACCCGAGGGGCTGCTGGGCGAACCCGA
>JBIIQD010000295.1:0-4252 GCA_044342265.1 Hydrogenophaga sp.
CGTGGGCAAGTCCACCATCGCACGACATCTGCTGCTGCCCCGCATCCCCGGTGCCGAGCTCATCGCCATCGAGAGCCTGAACGCCGACGAGGGTCAGGGGCAGGCGCTGCGAGGGCGCCAGTTCGGTGAGCTGCAGGAGTACCTGCAGACCGTGGCCAGCGTGGTGGTGGACATCGGGGCCAGCAACGTGGAGGACCTGATGGGTCAGATGCAGCGCTACCGGGGCAGTCATGAGGATTTCGATGGGTTTGTGGTGCCCACGGTGCCCAGGCTGAAACAGCAGATGGACACGATCGCCACCCTGGTCGAGTTGAACCGGATCGGTGTTCCCGCATCTCGGCTGAAACTGGTGTTCAACATGGTCGAGGACGGGGTCACGGTGGCTCAGGCCTTTGATCCCCTGCTGACGTTCCTCAAACAGCAGCCGATTTCCCGGGCGAACCCAAGATGCTGTCTGGGTGCCTACGAGATCTATGCGCGGCTCAAGGGTACGAAGACGGATCTGGCTACTTTGGCGAACGATCCGACGAACTACAAGGCCCTGATCGCCCAGGCCAAGGACACCACCGCCAAGGTGGCCCTGGCCCAGAAGCTGGCCATGCGGCGCCTGGCCAGCGGGGTGGTGCCCGAGCTCGATGCTTGCTTCGCTGCGCTGGAGTTCATGCCATGAACCGGCCAACCACCGCCAAGGAAGCGCTGATCGCCGAGGCGTTGGGTGACATGGCAGGCCTGATCGACCGGCTGGAAAAGCTGGCACCGGTGATGAGCACCGCACACCAAGAACTGGTTCAGGGCAGCCATGCACTGGTGAGTGAGGTCTCAATGTTCGAGTTCCGCATGTCCGACATCTCCCAGAAGGCCATGGAGCTTTGCCTCAAGCAGAGCGAACAACGGGCCAGCGGTGTCTGCGCCCAAACCCTGAACAGCCAGATCTTGGCCATGCAGCCTGCGGCGCGAGAGATGTTCAACAAGAAGTTCCATCCTGTGGTGAACCGGACCGCGACCCAGCTGGAGCATCTGGCGCGGCTGGCTCAACCCGACCAGAACTCAGGCTGCACGCGGACTCAAGGCAATCACATCGGCACCTCTGCGCAGTTTGTCCAGGTGCGCAGCCCAGTCCTTCATCATCGCCCGTCGCATCTTCCAGATGCGTGGCGTGGTTGTAAGCGGCAGCCACCTGATCACGCTCACCCGGAAACAGCAGCGACCGCCCCGTGGACAGGGTTTGCAGCGCCTGCACCACCTCTATGGCTTGCCGTGCCAGTGGCACGATGTGCGGCATACGCATCTTCATGCGCGCGGCGATCAGTTCGCACGTTCGCACAAAGGTGTAGGCCATCAGCTTCATCGCCAGCCGCGTGTAGGAGCTGCCCTGATAAGCCTCGATCTTGCGCAGCAGTTCGGGAACCTCTCTCGCGTCGAGCCGGGCGTAGCTTTCCTTGCGCCGTGGCTTGAGGGCATCGGAGGGCTTCACGTCGGCCGACGGGTTGCGTTCGATCACTCCGTGGGCCACCGCGAATCGCATGATCTGCCCACAGGTCTGCAAGGACCGCTTGGCCATGTCCAGAGCCCCACGTGATTCAACGCGCTTTGCCATCGCCAGCAACTGGGGTGCCGTAACGTCGGCAATGGGCCGCGAACCCAGTACCGGAAAAATATCGGCCTCCAGACGACGCAACACATCTTCTGCGTGTCGCGGGCTGCGTGGCCCCTTCCAGTGTTCCCACCATTGCAGCGCCACTTTCTCAAACTTGGTGTTATCCGGAAGAGGTGGGCTGTAAACGGATGCCCTGGGACGTCCAGAAACAAAAAAGCCCCGCAGTGCGGGGCTTCTAGGGGGTTTCAGGGATCTTTTTGGACATCCTGGAACCCATTTTTGGCGGAGCGAGAGGGATTCGAACCCTCGATGAGGCTCTACACCCCATACTCCCTTAGCAGGGGAGCACCTTCGGCCACTCGGTCATCGCTCCGAAGCGTTGGATTATGCCTCAAGTCACCGCGCGTCGATGGCATCAGAGGCGGCGCAGCCTCACTTGGAGATGGTGTCTGCCGTCTGGTCCAGGTCGAACTCGCGGTGCAGCGCGCGCACGGCCAGCTCCATGTACTTTTCGTCGATGACGACCGAAGTCTTGATCTCGGAAGTCGAAATCATCTGGATGTTGATACCTTCGTCGCTCAAGCACTTGAACATGCGGCTGGCCACGCCCACATGGCTGCGCATGCCGATGCCCACGATGGACACCTTGCAAATGCGGTTGTCACCCACCACATCGGCGGCGCCCAGCGCGGGCAGCACCTTTGCTTTGAGCAGGTCCAGTGTTTTCTGGTAATCGTTGCGGTGCACGGTAAAGCTGAAGTCAGTCTTGCCATCCTTGGACAGGTTCTGGATGATCACGTCGACCTCGACGTTGGCGTCGGCCACGGCGCCCAGGATCTGGTAGGCAATGCCCGGCTTGTCGGGCACGCCCAACACAGACACCTTCGCTTCGTCTCGGTTGAAGGCAATGCCGGAAACAACGGCTCGTTCCATATCTTCGTCTTCCTCAAAAGTGATCAGGGTGCCAGAGCTGGCTTCTTCGTTCAGATCGATGTCCCAGGGTGTGAAGCTGGAGAGCACGCGCAGCGGCACTTTGTACTTGCCAGCGAACTCCACCGAGCGGATCTGAAGCACTTTGGAGCCCATGCTCGCCATCTCCAGCATCTCTTCAAAACTCACGCGCTCCAGGCGCCGGGCTTCGGGCACCACACGCGGGTCGGTGGTGTAGACGCCATCGACATCGGTATAAATCAGGCATTCCACAGCCTTCAAGGCGGCGGCCACGGCAACGGCCGACGTGTCGCTGCCACCTCGGCCCAGCGTGGTGATGTTGCCTTCTGGGTCCACGCCTTGAAAGCCGGTCACGATCACCACCTTGCCAGAAGTCAGATCGGCGCGCACGCGGACGTCGTCAATCGATTCGATACGGGCTTTGGTGTACGCGTTGTTGGTTTTGATGGGCACTTGCCAACCGGCGTAACTGACGGCGTCGATGCCTTCGGACTGCAGCGCAATTGCCAGCAGTGCGGATGAAGCCTGTTCTCCGGTAGAGGCCAGCATGTCCAGCTCACGGCCGTAGGCTTGTCCTTGCGTCATGGGCTGCAACTCCTTGGCCAGGGCCAACAGGCGGTTGGTCTCGCCGCTCATGGCGCTGGGCACCACCACCATCTGGTGGCCCGCCCTGTGCCATTTGGCGACGCGCCGGGCGACGTTGCGAATGCGCTCGGTGGACCCCATGGAGGTCCCGCCGTACTTGTGAACGATCAATGCCATCGCGAAGGAATGTAGTGGTTTGGATTGCGCCGCTGGCCTTTTGCGGCTCAACTGCTGAGAGTCGATGCCTTCAAGCCGGGCAAAACCCGAAGATTATATCGGCGCCTCGTAGCGCAAATGGTCGCCGTCCCTGAGCACAAAGCCACCTGCCACACGAATGCGAAGTTGATGACCTCGCGTGCGGCAAGCATCGATCTGGTCCAGCAACTCCTCGAGTTGGACCTCGCTGGGAGCGCTGCCCGCAGTGCGTTTGACCCACAGGCGCAGGGCATTGGCCTGCCGCGCGCGCGCCAGCCCCTGCAGCGATCCAATCTCGGGAGGCTCACCGGTCGCCGCCAGATCTAGCCCAGCCATGTCTTCCAACAGCACCTGGGCCTGGGCCGCATGCCTGGCACTGCGCGCGATTGCCTCGCGGTATCCTGGAAAACATACTTGCAAAGCTGGCGTCAATACCGCGCGAATGCGGTTTCGCGTGTACCTCGGATCGCTGTTGGTGGGGTCGTCAACAAACGGATGACCCTCGGCAAGCAGCCATTCGCGCATGCTTTGCGCCGTCAAGGACAGCACAGGGCGCCCGAACACCATCCCCCCGCGCTCGAAGCGCTCAGCCATTCCCGCGAGCCCTGGCAATCCCGCCCCCCGGCTAAGGGCCAACAGGACCGTCTCGACCTGGTCATCGGCGTGTTGACCGAGCAACACCACATCGGCCTGTATCAGCGCTGCCTCATCTGCCAACGCGCGGTAGCGGGCCCGCCGCGCAGCGTCTTCCGGACTTTGACCTGAGGCATGCGTCGCATCGACCCGCAACACGGTCAGGGTCACACCTAGCCGCTCACAGACCTCGCGAGCTGTCCTCTCGAAGCCATCTGCAGCACTTTGCAGACCATGGTGCACGTGGATGGCCCACAGCCTGCCGGGCCAGCGCTCGTGCGCGGCCAACAA
>JBIIQD010000296.1:0-4249 GCA_044342265.1 Hydrogenophaga sp.
CAGCGCGACCGGAGACAGTCCTCCCGGCCCCACTTCATTGACCACCCAATAAGGAAAACATCATGCTGACCAAACTGAACCCAAACGGCCCAAGTGGCCTTGTCCCTTGCGCCGTGGTGCCCGCCGAGGCGCTGGATGGCACCGCTGCCCCAACTGAGCAGGGCGCGGTTGTTTTCTCGGAAGGTGGCCATACGGGCGGCATTTGGGAAGCCACGCCATATGCCGAACGGATGGAGAACTACCCCTTCAACGAAATGGCGCATGTTTTGTCGGGCCGCGTCACCATCACCCCAGACGGGGCCGGGCCGATGACCTTTGGCGCGGGCGACAGCTACTTCATGCAAAAGGGCTTTAACGGGCGCTTCGAAGTGACCGAAACTCTGCGCAAGTACTATTTTGTTGCCGAGTAAGAGGATGCGTTGACTGCTGTTCTCTCATCGCCCATGGTCGCCCTCTGACCATGGGCGAGCCCGTCCCCGGCGCCGAGGCGGTGGGCAGATATTGAAGCGACCAGGCTTCTTGCTGAGGGCCGCTTCATTGCATGCAGCCGCACTTATCGTCTGCGTCGGCAATTCGGTCTAGAGCGGACGTTGGAGCCCTGGGATCGAGACGCCTCGAAAGGCACCTTTGAGGTCGATCATTGTGTAAGAGCCGCACAGGTGAAAGAAGTCAATCGCTGCGGAGCTGACCATGGCTGTTCTTGTTCAGATATAGGCTGACTGCGGCCGATCAGGTTCTTTGGGGCCGGTTACAGCGACCGCCGGACCTTGCCATCGCTCGTCGGCCACGCGACCGACCGCTACTTCCGCACAGAGTGCTTCGTCCACGGATTACTGTGGGGTCACGATACCAGAGCCATGCCATGGAAAAGCGCGTAGACGCCACAGATCAGTGAGGACACGATCATGAAGCGCGTTCGCATGGCGGTCATCCACGGCGACAGCAACAAGGGCACCAAGGCCCTGACCGCATAGACGAAGGTGATGGCCGTGAGCGCCTCACGGGGCATCGGCAAGGCTGGAAAGTGCCCACCTGCCGTCATGGCGTAGGCACCAAACACGCATAGAGTTGTGGCTATGCCCAGCGTGATCACAGCGGGCAAGGGGTGGCGGCGTTCTGCCATGTTCGCCATGGCCTCACCCGCGCCAAAGAAGCTGTACCAGGCAGGCCCACCCAAGACGATGGCCACGTGCAATGCAGCCGCCAGGAAGTCCAGCCCGGCGGCCCATGCCCATGCGCTCATGGTGTGCCCTTGATGTTGGCCATGGCCATGGCATGCAGAGCATGATCCATCTTGATCGCATCGGCCGGCGAGATGAAGGCCTGCAGGTGCTGCATGCCAACAAGCTGGGCGTAGGCCATTCTGGCCAGCAACTCGGCTTGTTCTTCGTGTGCACCCATGCGCCTTGACAACGCCACCAGATACTCGATGCGCTGTGCGTCCACATCCCGCACGGTGGCAGCCACCTCGGCATGGCTGCTGGCCCAGGCGCGCATGGCCACTTCGGGGCGCATGTCCTTCAGGTGGACCAGTTTGGTCAGTCGCTGACTGAGCACATGGGGATCGTCGATGCCATCCACCGCCTCGATGAGTTGCTGTGTGTAGGTGCTTTTCCAGTGTTCAAGCAGAGCGCGGACGAACTCGGCCTGGTGCTCGAAGTGGTGATAGAACGAGCCCTTGCTGACGCACAGCGCCTTGCACAGGGTGTCGATCTTCAGATGCTGGGGACCTGCGGTGCTGAGCAGGTGCAGCCCTTGTTCCAGCCAATCGGTACGGCTCAGGTGCATGTGGGCCTCATGCCGGGTTTGCAGCACGCAGGGGCGGAATGGCAATGCGCAAACCCAGTGGAATGAACAGCCAGGCCCCCGAGACAGGAAGCACGTAGGCTACCAGCACACCGGTGGCCATCAACACCCATCCCAATGCGTGCGGCAGCGCCCCGAAGCGCTGCAGCCATTGCTGCATGAGCCAGCCCAGCGCGATCCAGCCGAAGCCCGCCACCTGAAACCACAGCACGGCAAAGCGGTCCATGTGCAGGGTGTCGGTGCGCTCGATGCTGTGCCACCAGCCCGCATCGTTCCACGCGGCCAGAATGTCCCAGCCCAGGATGACGCCGATGCCGCAATGAATGACCCCTATGGCCACCAGCAGCCAGCCGCTCTTTTGGTATGTCCACATGCAACGCTCCGGTTAAACCTCTTTTTACACACAATAGCATACCATACGGTTTGGTATGTTTCGGGCTTGAGCCGGCTTGGAGCAAGGCTTCTTGGGCAACAGTTACCGGCTGGCCGCGTTTGCCTGGCTCAGTGGCCCGGCCGAGAGTCGCCTTGTTCAGCCGATAGCAGTTGAAGGCTGTTTGCAGCCGGTCATGTTTTCGGGGTTCGTTCACAGACGCCGCTGGAACCTGACATTCGTCATCCAGCGAGCCGACCGACCGCTGCACCTTCAGCATCGGACACTCAACAGCGATGAGCCATATGAGGGGGCTGAGCGACTGCTACCCACTGAGCGACGGGATCATCGCGACCCGGAGCAGCCCACCGCTGTCAATTCACATTGCGGACAATCTGGACCGCAGCGCCGGAGTATTGAAGGGGCCAGTCGGTCCACGCTCTGTCACCTAGATGTCGCATCCCGGCGCTTTCCGGACCCAGCTTCAGAAATACGAACGCGATGTTTCCGAACGCTGTCCACAGTGGCACCAAACCGTAGTCGATAAGGAATAGGTACGCATGAACGCCCCATCAGAACCCAGCTTATTTTAAAGAAGCGACTTGAGCTGGATCATATTGGCTCACCAGAGGTAAATACTTGCATCTGTCACGGCGAGATTTCTCACCACTATTCTGCAATGTCGTCATTTCGTTCTCTGCGCCACGCCACGTCCAATGTGGCTCGCTCGATTGAAGAAAATTCCACCTCACGGCCTTGTTCCGACACCTTGAGCCCACTGCGGTTTTTCAAATATTCCGACTGGCATCGCGGCATTGATTCTGAAATCGACAACAATAGGAATACACTTCTTCTTGATGATGTCACCGCTGTCATTAATATCGTAGCAACCGGTTTGGTCGTTAAAGTTGCGTTGGGGATCCCTGAAGTGAAGAAACAATTTCTCGCCAGAGCCTACATGCTGGGGAGACCCGATCAATGAACACAGCTTCGGACCCTCGGCATGGAATCCTTGGGCTGCTGCAACTGCTCGGTCATAGATCGCTCCATACTCCCCCATACCCTGAGGCCTCGGTAAATCCGCCGGGTTTGGAGGGTAACCACAACGATGCCCGAAGCGAGTTTCACTCTCGCCGTACCGGGCTCCATCTTGTAGTTCCAGCCTTGGTCTGAATGCAGGGGACATTCTGACAAGTCCTCGACCATGATTTATACCCACGTGCGCAAATTCACCGCCGGCGGCACGGTCAGGCCGCTGGATGCGCTGGCGCTGTGGCGCTGAGTGACCGCTTGAGGTTCGCCTTCAAGTTCGCGGACCAACCGGTGGCCTGGGTCAGGAAACGCGTGAGAGCGTAGACGTTGCGGCTGAGGTTGGCGACGTGGGCATTCGAGGTGGTGAGCGCCGCGATGTGGTCCGACCGCCCTCCTCCGTTCAACAGTACGGGTAGGCCCGCCACCAGACCGGCCACGTAGTCGCCAGGACTCATCCCGGCCCGCTTGGCCGCTGCCAGCGTGGCTGCGGCCTCCTCCTGCCCCATGCGCAGGCACAGCCGTGTCCGGTCGCGTGGCCTCTTCCATGGCGGCCTGACTGCCGTCTCCCGCTTCAGCATTGCAGGTGTGCCCAGCACCTGCGCCAGAGCCTTTCTCAGCAGCTCTGAGGGCGATACACCCAGGGCCTGGGATCGCTCCATCAAAGCCTCTTTCAGGCCCTGCAGATCGATGCTGATGCGCTCGCGCGGGTTGGTTTGCATGGTCGGCCTCCAGACACGTGATCACAAGCGATTCGCGAAGCCCTGGCCGAGGCCGGGGTCAGCGTAAGCAAGAGCACCGTGCAGCGCGAGGTGGCGCGGCTGGAATCGGGCTCGTCTTCGGGCCTTGTTGCCGCCGCTGAGCCCCTAACTCACGTGCATGCTGCCGCGCCCGCCCCCTCCCCTGCGACACCTTCTTCTGCGTCCGGACTGCCCAGCGGCAAGGACATCGCCGAAGCGTTCGCCAGCACCTGGAACGCCAACTCCCTCTTTCGCCAAAGGAGCATCGAATGAAGATCGCTGTCATCAACTTCTCGGGCACCGT
>JBIIQD010000297.1:0-4234 GCA_044342265.1 Hydrogenophaga sp.
CGTTCATTCTCTTGGGGCATGTGCACGGACGTCCGTAGGCTGTTCGCACGCAGTTCTAATGGGTGGCTGCATGCCTGCTCTTTCGAGTGCCTATCGGCGGCGCATCGACCACCGCCAAGCCTTGGGAAAATCCGATGCCCACGGTCGGGTCTTTGTTGACGAAAAGCTCTGCCACGATCTGGCGCAACCACTGGTGCCCTGGATCCCGGTGCTGACGCTCGGACCAATACTGCTTGATGGGAATCGCGGGGATGTTGAACGGAGGCTTCATGGCACGCAGATTCTTGGTTGCCATGAACGACATGGCAATGACCTTGGGTACGGTGGCGATCAGGTCAGTGTCCCGCACGATGAACGGTATGTGCATGAAGTGCCTGGAGCGAAAAGCGATATGGCGATGGATCCCGGCTTTGGTGATCCAGTCCTCGAACTTGCGCTGCCCATGCCCTTCCCTCAGCTGCCCATTCCATCATTGATCAACTTGTTCAGACAGCGCAATTTCACAAACGCCATCTCTGTGCTTGTTCGCGGCGAGCGCCGCATTTCAGGATGGGCGCACATCTCAATCAAGCCAAGCTTGCACCGAGAACCTTCCCGCTCGCGACGCCTGCCCCGATGTCAAGACGCACACCCTATTCGTAGTCGCGCGGGTCTGGGGGTGTGAAAAGCAGTTGCTGCGCTGACAGCTGGGCATTGATTTCGGCTTCGCGCGCCAGCATCCGCTGGCTTGCGTCCCTCGCGGTGTGGGCAGCGTTGTGGCGCTGAAAAGCGGGGTAAGCACTGGTGTCAAAGCGCGCCCCCTCGACCCGGAAGAACACCCAGTTCAAATAGGCGTCCATCACGCTCCACTGCTCTCCGTACCACCACGGTTGCCGCGCCAGCCGCGCCTCAATCAGTGCAAAGTTCGGCATCATCGCTTTGGTGGCGGCCTCATAGACTGCGCGGGCCGCCTTCGGCCCGGCGATGGCCGGTGACATGCGTATGCGTGTGACCAACGGGTGAAGCGTGGCCGCGCAAAAGGCAAGATCGGCCAACCGCTGTGCGCGCACCGCCGGGCTGTCTGCCACGGGCAACAGGCCTGCCTCTGGAAAGCGGTTGGCCAGGTAGTCAAGGATGGCGACGTTTTCTGTGAGGCACAGACCATCTATTTCAAGTGCGGGTACTTTGCCCTTGGGGTTGATCGCAAGGTACTCGGGTGAGCGGTGGTCGCCGCGCACAAACGCAATGGTCCTGACCGAAAACGCAACGCCGGTTTCCTCCAGCGCAGTGAATGCCACGCGTGCGCAAGTGGCGGGAGCAAAGTGGAGCGTGACAGGCAGCATCTGGGTGTTTCTTTCGTTAGCGGACAGACCTTGTCAGGGCTCGCAAGGTTTATGGAACTTTAGGGCTTTCTGAACCATGTTTCTACTGTCCGCCACCGAGTTTTGGAACTCCCCCCACATGCTGGTTGGGGTCGGCCTCAGTCCTGGCAAGACCGATCAACGCGCCGACGTATCACGGTCGCTAGGTTCTATGGGTGGCGTCTTGAACGGGCTGTGCTTCAAGTCATGCTCAAGCCTCGGCTCGAGCCGCTGAGCACGGTCCCGTCCATCTGTTGACGAGATGGCACCTGATTCGGCGGCTTGGGACGAGGGATGGCAAACCCCTCCCTGATGGAAACCTTGGATCGCCCATGGTGGATCAGTGGGCCGCAAAGGCCGCACTGACACTGCCCAGGCCATCGATGTCGGCTCGGTAGCTGGCACCAGGCTCAACTTTGACCATCGGACCGAGTGCGCCAGAGAGCACCAGGTCACCGGCTTTCAGCGGTGTGCCCACGCGCACCATCGTGCGGGCGAGCCACAACACAGCGTTCAGAGGGTGGCCCAGACAGGCGCCTCCCTTGCCGCGGGAAACTTCGGTGTCGCCTGCCGTCATGCGCATGGCGCAGTCGCGCAGGTCCAGGCCGGTGAGCAGGCGAGGTGTACCGCCAATGACCCACGCCGAGGACGACGCGTTGTCGGCCACGGTATCAACGAATTTGATGTTCCAGTCGCGGATGCGGCTGCCAACGATCTCCAGGGCGGGAACCACGAATTCGACGGCACGCATCACGTCCACCAGACTGGGGCGCTCCATCGAGAGTTCGCGCCCCAGCACGAAGGCCACTTCGGCTTCGATCTTGGGCTGATGCAGGCCCGCCATCGGGATCGGCAGGCCTTCCTCACAGCCCATGTCATCGAACAACACGCCGTAGTCGGGCTGATCCACGCCCAGCTGCTTCTGCACGGCAGGTGATGTCAGACCAATCTTGGCGCCGACGATGCGCGCACCGCCGGCCAGGCGCCGCTCGGTGTTCAGCCGTTGGATGGCGTAGGCGTCATCGCCCGTGATCGTTGGGTACTGCTCGCGCAAGGGCGCGATGAAATCGCCAGTGTCGGCGGCGCGGCGCAATTGTTCGGCGGCCAGCTCCAGAGTGCGGGTGTCTAAAGTCATGCGGGGTCTTTCAGGAAGTCACGAACAAGACGGGCAAACACGACGGCATGCTCGATCTGCGTCCAGTGCCCGCAGCGGCCGAAGATGTGAAGCTGGCTGTTCTCGATCCAGTCCAGCATGGTCATCGAGGTGGACAGCGGGATGACCTTGTCATCGCGGCCATGCACCAGCAGCGTGGGATGCTGGATGCCTCGGATCGCCGCTTCCGGGTGCGACATCGCCTCCACCCAGCGCTGGCGGGGGGCAGGGAACATCTGCGCGTACTGCGCTTGCACGCCGGCGCGGGCGCTCGCCTCGTAGCGCATCTGCACGAGTTGCTCGCCCACCAGGCCCTGGTTGTAGGCGAAGACCTTCATGATGGCGCGCATGTTTTCGACCGAGGGCTCGTAGCCCCACACGGCATCGAGGCCCGCCGTCAACTCGAAGGGCACGCCCACACTGCCCATCAGCACGAGTTTGGAGACCCGCTCAGGGTGCGAGATCGCCAGCGCCAAGGCCATGGAGCCACCGAAGGAATTGCCGATGACGTGGACCTTGTCGACTTTCATCGCATCGAGAAAGGTCACGATCTGGCTCAGCCAGTTTTGGCGCGTGTATGCGAAGTCTGGTGGCGTGGTGCTGTAGCCAAAGCCCGCCAGATCTGGCGCCAGCAACCGAAAGTCTCCCGGCAGCGCCTGCAAAACGAGGCGCCAGTTGGCAAAGGCGCTCACGCCAGGACCCGAGCCGTGCAGCAGCAGCACGGGCTCGCCCTGTCCGACATCGTGGTAGTTGGTGTGGACGTCGCCGCAAGCGATCGACTGGCCTATCTCTGGGTTGCTCATGGATATGCCCTCCTCAGGCTGCTGTGTGGCGACGCCAAACCAGGCGCGCGGTGCGCGCCTGTGGCGTGTTGTCTTCAAGGCGTGCCGTCAGTGCGATGGTGCCGTCCGTGTTCGGTTGAACGCGGCGCTTTTGTTCGCCGCCCTTCCAGTTGGGAAACAAGCTCATCTGCACGCTGTGCGTGACGATGTCGCCGTCGAGGCGCCATCGTCCGCTGTAGGCAAGCATCGATTGGTAGGCCCCGGCCCTTTCGTCCGCTGGCGCATTCCACTGGCCGCCTTTGACGAAGTTGTCGCGGTCGCTGCGAGCGATCATGCAGACCATGTCGCCATCGGGCAGGTAGCGGATGAAACCTTCAAGCTGGTCGCCCATGGGCAGCTCCCGACGTCCATCGTCGAACAATTGCTCCCAGGCGATGATGTCCCAGCGGCCGATCAGATCTAGCGGGTTGTTTGTGCTCATGGGATGCTCGTTGGACATCAGGTTTCCTGAAGGAAGTCGGCGATGACGTGGTTGTGTTCTTCCGCGCTCTCGAATTGCGCCCAATGGCCGCAATCGGTGGCGCAGTGAAAACGCCCATCGCGAACCTGTCGGGCGATGTGTTGCCCCAAAGACGGGGGCGTGCGGTTCTTGTCGCCCCAATACACCAGCGTAGGCGCCTGGATGCGAGGTGCCAACGTGTCGGTGACCAAGTGCTGGCGAATGGTGTCACCAGCCAAGTACTCGGCAATGAACGCCTGCTGCACTTGTGCAATGGCCGGATTGCGGTAGAGCGCCTGACGCACGCGGATCGCCTCGTCGGTGAGGCGCCGTGGGTCGGCAAGGATGCGCGACATGCGCGAACGCACATTCTCGAAACTCGGGTTGCGCAGCACGTCGAGTGAGCTTTGAAGGTTGGCCGACCAATCGGGCTCGACATACCCCGCAATGGCGCCGTCAT
>JBIIQD010000298.1:0-4233 GCA_044342265.1 Hydrogenophaga sp.
TGCGGCGAGAAGATCGATTTCCGCAAGGTCAAGATCCCGGTCTACCTATACGGCTCGCGCGAAGATCACATCGTGCCGATTGGGGGCGCCTACGCCAGCACGCAGGTGTTCCCGGGCAAGAAGCGTTTCGTGATGGGTGCTTCCGGTCACATTGCGGGTGTCATCAACCCGCCCGCAGCCGGCAAACGCAGCCACTGGATCGGTGAATCGGCCAAGTTCCCGGCCGACGTGAACGAATGGATCGCCAGCGCCGCCGAACACAAAGGCAGCTGGTGGACCGACTGGGCCGCCTGGCTCAAGCCGCTGGCTGGCAAGCAAATTGCTGCACCCAAAACCTATGGCCGGGCCAAAGCCTATGTGGCGATCGAGCCCGCACCCGGCCGTTACGTCAAAGCCAAGGCATGACGCACCCTCGCCGAGCTTCGCTCGACCCCCGCAAGGGGAGACGCGGTGCGGCCCGGCAAAGCCGATTCCGTAGCATCCTGGGTTCGGGCATTTCACACCGGCCAGATTTTTGTTTTTTTTGACCCCTGAGGAGACAGTTCCATGGAAGACATCGTCATCGTTTCAGCCGCCCGCACCGCCGTGGGCAAGTTTGGCGGCTCGCTCGCCAAGACACCGGCCACCGAGCTGGGCAGCATCGTCATCAAGGAACTGCTGGCCCGCACTGGCCTGCCGGTCGATGCGGTGGGTGAAGTGATCATGGGCCAGGTGCTGGCGGCGGGCGTGGGCCAGAACCCGGCTCGCCAGGCCATGATGAAGGCGGGCGTGGCCAAGGAAACCCCGGCGCTGACCATCAACGCCGTCTGCGGTTCGGGCCTGAAGGCGGTGATGCTGGCTGCGCAAGCTGTGGCCTGGGGCGACAGCGAGATCGTGATCGCCGGTGGCCAGGAAAACATGAGCGCCAGCCCGCACGTCTTGAACGGCAGCCGCGACGGCCAGCGCATGGGCGACTGGAAGATGGTCGACACCATGATCGTGGACGGCCTGTGGGACGTCTATAACCAGTACCACATGGGCATCACCGCCGAAAACGTGGCCAAGGCCCACGGCATCACCCGTGAGATGCAGGACGCGCTGGCCGCGGGCAGCCAGCAGAAAGCCGCCGCCGCGCAAGCTGCTGGCAAGTTCAAGGACGAGATCGTCGGCGTGAGCATTCCGCAGCGCAAGGGCGATCCCATCGTCTTCAACAGCGACGAATTCATCAACGCCAAGACCACGGCCGAGGTGCTGGCCGGTCTTCGCCCCGCTTTTGACAAGACCGGTTCGGTGACCGCCGGCAATGCCTCCGGCATCAACGACGGTGCTGCCGCCGTGATGGTGATGAGCGCCAAGAAGGCCGCCGCGCTGGGGCTGATGCCGCTGGCCCGCATCGCCGCTTTCGGCACCAGCGGCCTGGACCCGGCCACGATGGGCATGGGCCCGGTGCCCGCGTCTCAAAAAGCCCTGGCCCGTGCGGGCTGGAAGGCGTCTGACGTGGACCTGTTCGAGCTCAACGAAGCCTTTGCCGCACAGGCCTGCGCCGTCAATCAGGCGCTCGACATCGACCCCGTCAAGGTCAACGTCAACGGTGGCGCCATCGCCATCGGCCACCCGATCGGTGCATCCGGCTGCCGCATTCTGGTGACGCTGTTGCACGAAATGCAGCGCAGCGGCGCCAAGAAGGGCTTGGCTGCGCTGTGCATCGGCGGCGGCATGGGCGTGTCCCTTGCTATCGAACGAGCCTGACATCCACCGATTTTCACCGCCATCATGGCACCACCTAGAGGAGTATCACAATGAGTCAAAAAGTAGCCTACGTCACCGGCGGGATGGGCGGTATTGGCACCGCCATTTGCCAGCGCCTGCACACAGAAGGTTTCAAAGTCATCGCCGGCTGCGGGCCCACGCGCGATCACCAAAAGTGGATCGACGAGCAGAAAGCCCTGGGCTTCACGTTTTTCGCTTCGGTTGGCAATGTGGGGGACTGGGACTCCACCGTCGAAGCCTTTTCCAAGACCAAGGCAGAGCATGGCGTCATTGACGTGCTGGTCAACAACGCGGGCATCACCAAGGACCGCATGTTCCTGAAGATGTCGCGTGACGACTGGGATGCGGTGATGAACACCAACCTGGACTCCATGTTCAACGTCACCAAGCAGGTGGTGGGTGATATGGTTGAAAAGGGCTGGGGCCGCATCATCAACATCAGCTCGGTCAACGGCGAGAAGGGCCAGGCTGGCCAGACCAACTACTCGGCCGCCAAGGCTGGCATGCATGGCTTCTCGATGGCGCTGGCGCAGGAACTCGCCACCAAGGGTGTGACGGTCAACACCGTGAGCCCGGGCTACATCGGCACCGACATGGTCAACGCCATCCGCCCTGACGTGCTGGAAAAAATCGTCGCCACGGTGCCCGTCAAGCGCCTGGGCAAGCCCAGCGAGATTGCGTCCATCATTGCCTGGCTGGCCAGCGAAGAGGGTGGCTACGCGACGGGTGCAGACTTTTCAGTCAACGGCGGCCTGCACATGGGGTGACGGCCCCGCCGCGCCGCGTCTGCGGCGCGTCACCCCCGAGGGGGCAACGTCTGCGGCCCGGCAAAGCCGGTTCCGCGAAGTTCTAGACGAAGCCCTTTCTCTCACTGGCCCTGCCGTTGCAGGGCCTTTTTCTTGGGCACGGGATAATCAGAGGATGTCCGCTCCTGTTTCTCCTTGGCGTTTATCGGTGGCCCCCATGATGGGCTGGACCGACCGCCATTGCCGGTATTTCCATCGCCTGCTGACCCGTCATACCCTGCTGTACACCGAAATGGTCACAACGGGCGCGCTGATTCACGGCAACGCCGCGCAACACTTGTTCTTCAATGAAGAAGAGCATCCGGTCGCGCTGCAATTGGGCGGCAGTGAGCCGGCTGACTTGGCCGTGTGCGCGAAGCTGGGGCAAGACCACGGCTACGACGAGATCAATCTGAATTGCGGTTGCCCCAGTGAGCGTGTGCTGCGCGGAGCGTTTGGTGCCTGCCTGATGGGTGAGGCCGAGCTGGTGCGCGATGGCGTCAAGGCCATGGTCGATGTGGTCGACGTGCCGGTGACCGTGAAGCACCGCATCGGCATCGACAAGGTTGAAAGCTACGACTTTGTGCGCGATTTCGTCGGCACGGTGGCCGACGGAGGCTGCAAGGTGTTTCTGGTCCATGCGCGCAATGCGTGGCTCAAAGGGCTGTCTCCCAAGGAGAACCGGGAGATCCCGCCGCTGCGCTACGAGCTGGCCTACCGGCTCAAACAGGATTTCCCCGACCTGAGCATTTCGGTCAACGGTGGAATCACCACCGACGACCAGATTGCCGCGCACCTGAAGCATGTCGACGGTGCGATGATCGGCCGGGAGGCCTATCACAACCCCTGGCTGATGGCCGGATGGGATGCGCGTTTCTTTGGCGATCATTCTCAGCATGCCGAATCTCGCGAAGCTGTCGAGCTGGCGATGATCGACTACATGGAACGTGCCCACGCCGTCGATGGCGTGAACTGGTATTCAATAGCCTGCCACATGCTGGGCCTGCGCCACGGACTCCACGGCGCCCGCAAGTGGCGCCAGGTCTGGAGTGACCACCGCCTCAAACCGCTCGCTGCACGCGAGGTCTGGGCCATGGCACAGGCCCATGTTCGCCACTGCGATGTTGACGTCGCTGATGACATCCCCGTTTCAACCACTTGAAGGAAGTTCCATGACCCGTTTCGTTTCCCGCACACTGGCCGCGGTTCTCAGCCTTGGCGCCATCGGCGCATCGGCGCAGACGGCTGCGCCGAATCCGGTCCTCGATGCCGCTGCAAAAGAACCTGGAGCCGCTGTGTCCAAGACCGGTCTGGTCTATCGCTCACTCAAGGATGGCACCGGCGCCAGCCCTGTGGCCGCCGACACGGTCAAGGTGCACTACAAGGGCACCTTCCCGGACGGCAAGGAATTTGACAGCTCCTACTCGCGCGGCACGCCCATTGAGTTCCCGCTGGGTCGCGTGATTCCTTGCTGGACCGAAGGCGTGCAGCGCATGAAGGTCGGCGGCAAGGCCAAGTTGACCTGCCCGAGCCAGATCGCGTACGGCGAGCGAGGGGCTGGTGGCGTGATTCCGCCCAATGCCACGCTGGTGTTCGAGGTTGAGCTGCTGGGCATTGGCAAGTAAACGGTCGTCCGGCGGGATGACGACTTCCTGAGGAGCCGCGAGCAAGGCTTTTCGCCGTCCACAGGGGACATGAC
>JBIIQD010000299.1:0-4229 GCA_044342265.1 Hydrogenophaga sp.
TGGACGTGGTGTTCACCGACGAGCCCCCGCCGCCGCCGTTCGACAGCCTGCTGGTGCAAGGCAATGTGGAGTGCGTGGTCGCCCACCAGGAATTCGAGGCCGCCTGATCCTTTCGACATCACAGAAGACGAGACATCCCATGAGCTACTTGCTGGCCCTGGACCAGGGCACCTCCAGTTCGCGCAGCATCGTGTTCGACGCCGCAGGCCACGTGGTGGCGATGGCGCAGCGCGAGTTCCGCCAGATTTACCCGCAGCCGGGCTGGGTCGAACACGATCCGCGCGATCTCTGGACCACGCAGCTGGACACCGCGCGCGAGGCACTGTCCAAGGCCAACCTGAAGGCCAGCGACATCCGCGCCGTCGGCATCACCAACCAGCGCGAGACCACGGTGGTGTGGAACCGCCAAACCGGCGAGCCGGTTTACAACGCCATCGTCTGGCAGGACCGCCGGGCTGAGAACACCTGCGCCGCGCTGCGCGAACGTGGCATGAGCGAACCGGTGCTGCAGAAGACCGGCCTGCGCATCGACGCTTACTTCTCGGGCACCAAGCTGCAGTGGATTCTGGACAACGTGCCCGGCGCGCGCGCCCAAGCCGAGGCGGGTGAACTGGCCTTTGGCACAGTCGACAGCTGGCTGATCTGGCAGCTCACCGGCGGCGCGGCCCATGTGACCGACCACAGCAACGCCGCGCGCACCATGCTGTTCAACATCCACACCCAGCGCTGGGACGACGAACTGCTCGCAGCCATGCAGATCCCGGCGGCGATGATGCCGACCGCCCTGCCCTCCAGCGCCCACTTTGGCGAGGTGCGGCCCGAATGGCTGGGCGGCCCGCTGGTGATCGGCGGCGTGGCGGGCGACCAGCAAAGCGCGCTGTTCGGCCAGGCCTGCTTCTCGGCCGGCATGGCCAAGAACACCTACGGCACCGGCTGCTTCATGCTGATGCACAACGGCGAGCGCTTCCAGACCAGTCAGAACGGCCTGATTACCACCGCTGCGGCGCAACCGCCCGGGGCACCCCAATATGCGTTCGAGGGCAGCGTGTTCATCGGCGGCGCCGTGGTGCAGTGGCTGCGCGACGGCCTGCGCGCCATCCCCTCCAGCAGCGAGGTGCAGGCGCTGGCCGAGAGCGTGCCCGACGCGGGCGGCGTGATCATGGTGCCCGCTTTCACCGGTCTGGGCGCGCCCTACTGGCAGCCCGAAAGCCGCGGCGCCATCGTCGGCCTCACGCGCGGCAGCACCATTGCCCACGTCGCGCGCGCCGCGCTGGAGAGCATCGCCTTCCAGAGCGCCGCCCTGCTCGACGCCATGAGCCGCGACGCGGTGGCCAGCGGCGGTGTGCCGGTGGCCGAGCTGCGGGTGGACGGCGGCGCCTGCGTCAACGATTTGCTGATGCAGTTCCAGGCCGATCTGCTGGGCATTCCGGTGGTGCGGCCCGCCGTGATCGAGACCACCGCGCTGGGCGCGGCCTACCTCGCGGGCCTGCACACCGGGGTGTACGGCGGGCTGGATGAACTGTCCAAACAGTGGCGCGCCGAGCGCGTGTTCCACCCGACGATGTCGCGCGAAAAGGCCGCAGAAAAAATGGCTGCGTGGGAACATGCGGTGAGGCAGACGACAGCCCCCTGAGCGCTCTGCGCCTCGGGGACAATGGCGGCATGAACACCCCCACCCACCCCCTCATCACCTTCATCGGCGGCGGCAACATGGCCAGCGCCATCATCGGCGGCCTGGTCCGCCAGGGCCACCCCGCCAGCGCCCTGCAGGTGGTGGAACCCTGGGACGAGCAGCGCGCCAAACTGACGCAGCAATTCCCCGGCATGGCGGTGCTGCCGGCGGCCAGCGCCGAGCTGAAGCCTTCTCAGCTGGTGGTCTGGGCGGTGAAGCCGCAGACCTTCAAAGACGCGGCCGCCGCCACAAGGGCCTTTGTCAGCGGCGCCTTGCACCTGAGCGTGGCCGCCGGCATCACCAGCGAGAGCATCGCCGCCTGGCTGGGCAGCGAGCGCATCGTGCGCGCCATGCCCAACACCCCGGCGCTGGTCGGCCTGGGCATGACCGGCCTGATGGCGCGCGCCGCCGTCAGCGCTGACGACCAAGCGCTGGTCGAGCGCGTGGTGCGCACCACTGGTGAGCTGGTGTGGGTGAAGGTGGAGAGCGACCTCGACGCCGTGACCGCCCTCTCCGGCTCCGGCCCAGCCTACGTGTTCTATTTCTTGGAAGCCATGCGCGACGCAGGAGCCCGCATGGGCCTGGCGCCCGAGGTGGCGCAGCAACTCGCCATCGGCACCTTTTTAGGCGCTGCCACGCTGGCGCAACGCTCCACCGATCCGCTGCAGACGCTGCGCGAGCGCGTCACGTCCAAGGGCGGCACGACCTATGCGGCCATCACGTCGATGGAGGCCTCGGGGATAAAGGCGAAGTTTGAAGAGGCCTTGGTTGCGGCGCAGAAGCGGGCCGGGGAATTGGGGCGGGAGTTCGGCGGGTGATTTGCGCTCGGCTCGCGGACGCGGGGGCGACGACCAAAGTCGACCCGATGCAGCCCAACAAGCATTTTCCGCAAATCGGTCTTTCGGTCCATGGGCGTTTGAAACAGTGTCCTTGTACTGCCCGCCAACACAAACACCTTGGCTCAGTAGACATGTGCCTTCTCAGTCTGTAGGCTGTTGTGCAGGTAGCGAATCCGCCTGCGCGCCTGATCAAGCAGTCTTTTGGACCGGGGAGGGACCCGGTCAGGTTTGTTGGATCTGTTGGACGGCGGAACCACTCAATTGTTGGAGTCCAATCATGACTCAGTCCCTCACAGATTGCTTGGTCCCGAGTTGGTCTAACATGAGCGCCATGGCCAGCGCTCGGATCGTCTACTCGACGTATATCTGGCTCTTCATAGTCCCAATTGCCGCAAAGGCACTTGCAAGACTTATGGGTGCAGAAACCATGGTACCCGTGTCAATTGGCAGTGCCTCCGTTCCGCTGCCTCTCGAGCTACCGTTTACATGGCAGCTCTTCTACGCCAGTGCGATTCTCTTCACGCTGGGGAACCTGACGTTTTTCTTTGGCGCTCCCCGAATCGTCAAGGACCATTCGAACGCTAAGGCGTTCCGCGAAGCAGGAAAGGGGTGGAATCAACTTCGGGTTTATCAGCGTGAATCCGGAATGTCGGACGAGCGCTTCCTTGAGATCCGCAACTACCTTGACGGCAGCCAGATCGATGAGAGCAAGAAGTACCATGCGATGAAGCAGCCTGAGAGCCGCTACTACGAGTTGTTCTGGGCCGTTTACGAAAAGTCAGACGGTGGTCGATTGACCCTCCGCACCTGTTGTGCACTCCTCTACGGCGCAGGTCTGGTGGCAATCGGCATCGTCTTTCTAGAGAACCTCGTCGCTGTACTTGAAGTCTCTTCAGTACTGCCACGCCCCACCGCCTAACTCGAACGTTTAGCGACTGCTTTCCACTTGGCCGTCCGACCGCTCCTGCCGCCGAAGGGAGTCACTGCCGCTCTGTGCAGAATCCACGCGCTCGAACGCAAGTCCCCTCCGCAAAAAATGCACCGTGTGCGCTGCCGCCTCAGTGGTAGTCATCTTCCCGCTGGTGACGCACAGCTCCGACCACGACCGTCTCTTGGTCATGGATCTCGAACAGCGCCACGTATCCAACGCGCCCAAACGGAATGACCAGTTCCCGCTGGAACGGGCTGCTTCCTGCATTGCGGCAGGCGAACGGTGAGGTTCCCAGATATCCATTGCAGTCTTGGATGGCTTGGAGCGCGCGGGCGGGGATGTCGAGGGCGCCGGTGTCGCTGTCCAGCTCGCGCTGCAGCGCGAAGTCAAAAAGCTCTTCCAAGTCTTGGGCGGCCATTTCGCTGAATGAGACCTTGAACGCCATCAGGCGCGCCGTGCCTTGACCTGACGGGCAACGTTCAGCTTGGCCTCCAGCCGCGCGACGACCTGTTACGCGGGAATGCCCGAATCAGTGCGTTGCGTTTCTTGAATCGCGGCGATGCCACGGCGCACGAACTCGGCCTGGTTCTTAAGCGGCGCTGCGCACAGCACTCTCGACGAACTGGGACAGCGTCTCGCCCTCCACCAGTACGCCTTCAATCTCCCGCCGGAAATCGGGTGCCACGCGGACGGGTGGGAGGGTTGCGGTTTTCATGGAGAAACTGTATTGCAGATGCAGTGCAACGGTAAGCCAAAGCGCCGGGCCAAAAAGGCAACCAGTTGAAGT
>JBIIQD010000300.1:0-4223 GCA_044342265.1 Hydrogenophaga sp.
GACCGCATGCCCATGCTGGTGCCACCCGTGGGCCTGTCGCCCGCGCACGGTGCTTTGCTGCAGCAACTGCGCGAAGCCACACAAAGCCGCACGGTGCTGGAGATCGGCTACCGCGACGCCAGTGAACAGCACAGCACTCGATGTGTCTGGCCCTTGGGCTGCTTCTTTTGGGGCAAGGTCTGGACGCTGGCGGCCTGGTGCGAAAGTCGGCAAGACTTTCGCAGCTTCCGTGTCGACCGTGTGGATGCGCTGCAGGTGCTGGACCGGCGCTTTCCCGACGAACCTGGCAAAACCCTGGCCGACCTGCTGCGCCGCGAGGCCGACTGCCCAACGTCCGACGCTTTCGGGGCTTAGCCGAGCGCCACCTCAATGTCCTTGGCAAGTTTCTCCGGCGCGTCCTGCGGCGCGTAGCGTTGGATCACCCGCCCATCTTTGCCGACCAAAAACTTGGTGAAGTTCCACTTGATGGCCTTGCTGCCCATCAATCCGGGCGCCTCGGCACTGAGCCATCGGTACAGCGGGTGCGCCTCGGCACCATTCACGTCGATCTTGCTCATCATCGGAAAACTCACACCGTAGTTGAGCTGGCAAAAGCTCGCGATCTCTTCATTGCTGCCCGGATCCTGGTTGCCAAACTGGTTGCAGGGAAAGCCCAGCACCACCAGCCCGCGCCCACCGAAGGTCTCATGCAACTTTTCAAGCCCGGCGAACTGCGGTGTGAAACCGCATGCGCTGGCGGTGTTGACGATCAGCAAGGGGTGACCGCGATACCGCGAAAGCGGTACGGATTTACCCTCAATCGACTGGGCCTCGAAATCGTAGATGCTCTTCATGTTCGGCACTCCTGGGTGGCGGGACGGAAATCGTTGATCCTTCATGCAGTAAACCACTGATTGGGGAACTGTGTCACGTGTCACCAACCGCACGCGGACGCGGAAGCGGACGATGAAAGTGTCGCCGTCGTTCCGAACGGGCATACTTGCTCCCGGAGACAACCTTTGTAGTCAATTGGAGTGGTGAATGGCAGGCGCGTACTCGTTGGCCTTGGTCGGATTTGCAGAGAGCGAGTCGGCAACGTTTGAATCTTTCTTTCGCATGGCTGCCCGCCGCCCGCCAGCCTACGAGGTGCAGGATGAAGTCATTGACGCTCAGGTGTTGATCGTCAACAGTGACAACGCGCAGGCATTGCATCTGGTGCGCTATGCAAACCTCACCGCCAAAGTGCTGCTGATCGGGCACAACGACGGAGGCACCGGCTGGGCGCTGCAACGCAAGCCGGTGAAGCTGGTGGCTGTCTTGGCAGCGCTGGACGAACTGGTGGGCATGCGCCGACCCGAGGCTCCAGTGCATAAGCCTCAGATGCCGATTGCGCAAGGTGCAGACCGCGGCTTCGCAGCGACAGAGCCCTACGTCAGCGCTCAAGCACCGCTGGTGCCCAAGGCAGGCAAGCCCAGGCGCTCGCCCAACTCGGAGTTCCCGCCGACCCGCCCGATGGAACGCAGTCCCGCAGCACTGCAAAGCACAAAGGTGGCCGCGCCCGCACCCACGCCGGCAACGGCGCCACGCCGGGAGGTAGAAAAGCCGGTTCAGGCGCGCCCGGGGGTGATGGGGGTCACAGATTTTGGTGGCCTCGAAGCGATGCCTGCTCCGGCGTCACCCAGGTCGGTTCCTCCTTCAAAAGAAGCGACGCGGGCCCCGATGGTGCAGCGCGGTGATGTCCTGCTGGTGGCCGAAAGCCTGGTTGAGGGACGCATCTTGCACAAGCGCTTCAAACGTTATGGGATGACCATCGACTGGTCGCGCGAGGCCCCTCAGGCGTTGGCCTTGCTCAAGTTGCACCCCTACAGACTGGTGGCCATCGATCGCCTCAAGGGTGAGCCGGATGCGTTGTCGGTCTGTCGCAGCGCCAAGCAGCGCAAGTTGCCCAACGGCAAGGCGCCGGTGGTCGTGATGTTTGCTCCGACCGCGGGCAGCATGGACCGCATCAAGGCCGGTCTGGCCGGGTGCGACGCCTACCTGTCTCGCTCGGTCGGTGAGGCTGAGTTCTACAAGGTGCTGGCCGAACACCGTCTGGTCTCGCTGGACGGGTTCGAAAAAACGAACGTCGGTTTCTGACGCTTCTTGGGCTTTTGGCGCTACCCGTGAAGGTCATCCCTACGGGCTATTTCCAGCAGACGGCCCAGTTCCACGCCATGGTGCCGCTGGTTGTGTTGATGCCACCTCATGATCAGCCACATGAAGCCCGCCACCAGCAGGCCAAAGGCGGTGATGGCGGCGAACGCCGAGAGCCCTGCAGCGGTCGAGAAGCTGTACGCAGCGCCCAGCACCAGGATGCAGGCCTGTTCGTTGAAGTTCTGCACTGCGATCGAACGGCCCGCACCCATCAGGTTGTGCCCGCGATGCTGCAGCAGCGCATTCATCGGCACCACCAGGAAACCGCCCAGGCCACCCAGCAACACCAGGAAAGGCGCGGCCACCCAGACGTTGTCGATGAAGTTCATCAGGATCACCAGCAGGCCCATACCGATGCCCAGCGGCATCACGCGCGTGGCCTGGTCCAGCCGCATGCGCATGGACGCCACCACCGCACCCACGGCGGTGCCGAGCGCCACCACGCCCACCAAGCTGGACGCTTGCGTGGTGCTGTAGCCCAGCGCCGCCCCGGCCCAGGCCAGCACGATGTAGCGCAGGTTGCCGCTCACGCCCCAGAACAGGGTGGTGGTGGCGAGTGAAATCTGGCCCAGGTGGTCGCGCCAGAGGCGGCTGTTGCAGCGCCAGAAATCGGGCAGCAAGGCCAGCGGGTTTTTGGGCATCGGACGAGCGGTCACACCGGTCAGCGGGATGCGCAGGTTGAACACGGCGGCCAGCACATACACCCCCACCAGCACTGCAATGGCCGCCTGGGCCGGGTGGTCGAACCCGGTGTGCAAACCGGGCAGGTCGATGGACAGCAGCAGGCCCGACAGGTAGGGCCCCACCAACTGCCCGCCGAGCAGCACGCCCAGGATGATGGAGGCGATGGTCAGGCCCTCGATCCAGCCGTTGGCCTTGACCAGTTGCGACGGCGGCAGCAGCTCGGTGAGGATGCCGTACTTGGCCGGTGAATACGCCGCCGCGCCCAGGCCCACCAGCGTGTAGGCCAGCAGCGGGTGCACGCCCACCAGCATCAGCAGGCAGCCCGCCACCTTGATGGCGTTGCTGATGAACATGACCTGGCCTTTGGGCCGCGCGTCGGCGAACGCGCCGACAAAGGGCGCCAGCACCACATAGAAGAGGGCAAACAAGGGCACCAGGGCGGCGCTCTGCCATTCCGGCGCGCCACGGCTGCGCAGCAATTCGATGGCGGCCACGAACAGCGCGTTGTCAGCCAGGGAGCTGAAGAACTGCGCCGTCATGATGGTGTAGAAGCCGCGCTTCATGGGGATGATTCTGGCGACCGGACGGGCTCAGCAAGGGCTGATGAGCGGGCCGTTGACGGTCTTTTTATGCGAAAGTCGGCGCTGTTATCCAAGGTGCCTGGGTTATAGCACGCGACCCTTTTTGTACCCTTTGTCCGCTCTGCACCTTGGACCAGACCTTTGACCCGACCATGCCCCGTCCCATCCTCGCGACCATCCACCCCGCCGCCCTGCAACACAACCTGGCACAGGCGCGTGTGCGCGCGCCCGACGCTCGCGTCTGGGCGGTGGTCAAGGCCAACGCCTACGGCCACGGCATCGAGCGGGTGTTTGATGCCCTGCGCGGCGCCGACGGCTTTGCGCTGCTGGACCTGGCCGAGGCCGAGCGCTTGCGGGCGCTCGACTGGCGCGGCCCGATCCTGCTGCTCGAAGGCGTGTTCGAGCCGCGCGACCTGGAGCTGTGTTCGCGCCTGCATCTGTGGCACACGGTGCACTGCACCGAACAGATCGACTGGCTGGCCGCCCACAAAACGCAGGTACCGCACCGCGTCTTCCTCAAGCTCAACAGCGGCATGAACAGGCTGGGTTTCACGCCCACCGCCTTTCGCGCGGCCTGGGCCCGACTCAATGCGTTGCCGCAGGTCGACGAGATTTCGCTCATGACGCACTTCAGCGACGCCGACGGCCCGCGCGGTGTGGCCCACCAGGTGGCGGTGTTCGAAGCGGCCACCGCCGACCTGCCGGGCGAACGCACGCTGTGCAACAGCGCAGCCATCTTGCGCCACGCGCAGAGCCCGCTGCGTGGCGAGGGCGTGAGCACGCTGG
>JBIIQD010000301.1:0-4215 GCA_044342265.1 Hydrogenophaga sp.
CACCCGGCGCTGGTGCAACACGCGGTGCGCGCCTTCAACCTGCTGCGCGACAGCTTGCGCGCGATGCATGGCCACGATCCTGCGCAACACGCGCAGGCCGATCGCCAGGCCATGTTCATCTGGTCCACCCTGCACGGCATGGCCAGCATCACCCAGGCCAATGTGATGCAACACCTGGAACTGGCACCTGGCGTGGCAGACGCGCTGCCCGCCGACTTCATGGCGCGCATCGGTCTGGGGTTGAGCCTGCCGGAAGCAGCGTCGCTTGCAGCCCCCGCCGCGAAACCGAAGCGGAAGGCGAGGCCATGAACCAGCGGCGTGCCGTGCTGCTCAGCCTGCTGGTGGCGGCGGGTCTGCCGGGCTGTGCCGCCTTCAACCACGACGCACCCGACAGCCCGGTGCCGCAGACCACCGCCACTCCCCCTGAGACCCCACCCCGCGTGGCCCTGGTGCTGGGCAGCGGAGGCCCGCGAGGCTATGCACACATCGGCGTCATGAAGGTGCTGGAAGAAGCCGGGGTGGAGGTGGACCTGGTGGTCGGCTCCAGCGTGGGTTCGCTGCTCGGTGCCTTCTGGGCCTCGGGTTTCAATGCCGCGCAGCTGGATGCCGCCGCGCGCAGCGGCGGACCGCTCACCCTGTTCGACCCCTCGCTGTTCGCCGACCGCGGCTGGATCCGCGGGCAGCGCCTGCAGGACTACGTGAACGACCGCCTGGGCAACGCGTCGCTGGAGCAACTGCCCCGGCGGCTGATCGTTGCCGCCACCCGCCGCGACAACAAGCAGCCGGTGTTCTTTCAACGGGGCAACGCCGGCGTGGCGGTGAGGGCTTCGAGCGCGGTGCCCGGTGTGATCTCCCCCGTGGGCATCCGGGGCACCGAATACGAAGACGCCGACGAGTCACTGCCCGTGGCGGTACGCGCAGCCCGTCAGGCGGGCGCACGATTCGTCATCGCGGTCGATGTGTCGGCGCGGGCTGGAAAGGCCCCTCCTGGCACCTCACCTCGGTTGCTGGAACGTGATGCCCAACGCCGCAGCCGCATCGACCCGGAAATCCGCCTGGCCGACTTTCTGATCCACCCTGACATGGACTACGCCGCCAGTCCCCGTTCGAGCTACTTCGTGCAGGCGAGGATCGCGGGCGAATCGGCGGCGCGGGAGCAGTTGCCCGAGCTGCTGGAGAAGCTGCGGCTCACAGGATGGACAGCGCGCCCACCGGGCTGATCCCTGGCAGCGATGCGTGGCCTGTCGATGCGGGGCCGTGCAGTTTTCAGTTTGAGCCTGGGTTGACGCTCTCGAAGCAACGCTTGCGGGGATTGCACGCCATACGAGGAACGCCAGGCTATTGATCTGTTAACTTCCCGGCATGGCCCTGTCTCTGGATTTCCTCGCACTGCCTTTGCTGGTCGCCGCCGCGCTGGTGTTCATCAGCGTGCTGGCCGGTGTGGTGTCGGCGCGGGCGGGGTTTTCGTTCCTGCTGGTGTTCCTGTTGGCCGGGGTGCTGGCGGGGGAAGACGGCCCGGGCGGGCTGGTGTTCAACGACTTCAAGCTCAGCTTCTGGGTCGGCAACGTGGCGCTGGCCGTGATCCTGCTGGACGGCGGCCTTCGCACCGAGTTCAACACCTTTCGCACCGGTCTGAAGCCTTCGCTGCTGCTGGCCACCCTGGGCGTGCTGGTGTGCGCGGGCATCACAGGGGCGGCGGCGCGCTGGCTGCTGGATTTGCCCTGGCCGCTGGCGCTGCTGTTGGGCGCCATCGTCGGTTCCACCGACGCGGCGGCGGTGTTCTCGCTGCTCAAATCGTCGGGCGTGAAGCTGAACGAGCGCGTGGCTGCCACGCTCGAGATCGAGTCGGGCATGAATGACCCGATGGCGGTCTATCTCACGCTGACCTTCATCGCTCTGGCGCTGGCCGTCGCGTCCGGGGACGGCGCTTCACTGGGCTGGGCGGACGTGCTGCGATCGTTGCTGCAGCAGTTTGGATGGGGTGCAGCGCTCGGTCTGGCGGCCGGCTATGGCATGGCCGAGCTGCTCAAACGCCTGGGCCGGGGTGAAGATGGCGGCGGCGGCGTGCGCGCGCTCCTGTTGGTGTCAGGCGGTTTGATGGTGTTCGCCGCCACCACCTGGCTCGGCGGCTCTGGCTTTCTGGCGGTCTACGCCATGGGCGTGATCGTGGGCAACCGGGCGCGGCGGCAGGTCCGCTCGTCCCTCTCGGCCATGGACGGTTACGCCTGGCTCTCGCAGGCGGGCATGTTCCTGCTGCTGGGGCTGCTGGTGACGCCCTCGAACCTGCTGCCCACCCTGTGGCCGGCACTGGGCGTGTCGCTGGTGCTGATGCTGGTGGCGCGACCGCTGTCGGTATGGCTGTGCCTGGCGCCGCTGCGCTTTCCGCCGCGCGAGATCGCTTTCATCTCGTGGGTGGGCCTGCGTGGCGCGGTACCAATTGTGCTGGCGGTGTTCCCGGTGATGGCGGGCGTGCCCGGGGCGCAGATTTTTTTCAACGTGGCCTTCGTGGTGGTCCTCGCTTCGCTGCTGTTGCAGGGATCGACCATCGCCTGGAGTGCGAAGCGCCTGGGTGTGGACCTTCCGGACCCGCAAGACGAAACGCAGACCCGCCTGGTGTTCGGCGATTTCGTGATCGATGGCACCACGCCTGTGGAATCGCTGTGCGCGTTCTATGGACTCCCGTTGCCCGCAGAGGAACCAGGCGATGTTGCGGGCTGGCTGCGCGAACAACTGCACCGCCCACCGGTGGTGGGTGATAGCGCGATGCTGGGTGGGGCAGAGCTGAGCGTGCGTGCGCTAGACGGTGGAGAGATCTCGCGCGTCGGTATCCGGCTGGGTTGAACCAACTCCTGTGTTGGGGTTTGAGGAGGGTTGCGGAACGGGTAACATACTGACCCGTTAGTCATTAAATGATGAGCTCTGCAAACACCACCACCAAACGCGAACGCCGCAAAGAAGCCCGACCGGGTGAACTGCTGGACGCGGCGTTGTCCCTGTTCGTTGAGAAGGGCTTCGCCGGCACTCGCGTCGAAGAGGTGGCGGCGCGCGCGGGCGTGTCCAAGGGCACGCTGTTCCTCTATTTCCCGAGCAAGGAAGAGCTGTTCAAGGCGGTGGTGCGCGAAACCCTGAGTGGCAGGTTTGTTGAATGGAATCAGGAACTGATGGAGTTCCAGGGCAGCAGCAGTGACCTGCTGCGCTACACGATGAACGTCTGGTGGGAGCGCATCGGCATGACCGCTGCCTCAGGTATCACCAAGCTGGTGATGAGCGAAGCCGGCACCTTTCCCGAGATTGCGAACTTCTATCAACACGAGGTGATCGATCCCGGCAAGTCGCTGCTCAAGCGCGTGCTGCAACGCGGCATTGACCGCGGCGACTTTCGGTCCATGGATTTGGACAGCGCGGTGTACAGCCTGATTGCTCCGATGATCTTCCTGCTGATGTGGAAACACTCGATGGCGCCCTGCTGCCCGCCCAGTGATCGCCTTGACCCCATAGCCTTTCTTGATACGCAGGTGGGTCTGCTGCTCCATGGCATGCTCATTCAGACAAACCCTTCTGCCTCCCACACCATATCCTCATGAACGCTTCATCTTCTCGTTCCGGCTGGATCAAATGGCTGTTGCTGGGTCTGCTGGTGATCGCGGTTGCGCTGGGCGTGGCCCGCGCACTGGGCAAGCGCAAGGCACAAAGCGAAGCGGCAATCGCTGCTGCTGCCGCCGCCCAGCAGGCGCCGGTCTACCAGCTGCTCCCACAGGATGTGGCGACCGTGCAAGCGCTGGATCTCGCACAGACGGTGGCTGTCTCGGGGTCGCTCAAGGCGCTGCAGACGGCGGCGATCAAGGCGCGTGTGGCCGGCGAGGTGCAAGGCATCAGCAAACGGGAAGGCGACAGTGTGAAGGCGGGCGAAGTGCTGGCCCGCATCGACAGCACCGAAGCCCAGGCCCGCGTGCGCCAGGCCGAGGAGCAGGCCAAATCCGCACAGGCTCAAGTCGCGATTGCCAAACGCGCACAGGACAACAACCAGTCGCTGGTGCAGCAGGGATTCATTTCTGCCACCGCACTTGAAACTTCGACCAACAACCTCGCCGCCGCCGAGGCCAACCACCAGGCCGCGATGGCCGGGCTTGATATTGCTCGCAAAGCGCTGGGGGACACCACTTTGCGCTCACCGCTGGCCGGACAGATCTCGGCGCGAATGGTGCAAAACGGTGA
>JBIIQD010000302.1:0-4206 GCA_044342265.1 Hydrogenophaga sp.
AGTCGCGCTGGCCCCGGGTGCCCTCTCGCGCGGCCATCTGCAGGTTTTCTTTCACGCTCAGGTTGCCGAAGATGCCCCGGCCTTCGGGCACGTAGGCCAGGCCCAGGCGCGCGATCTCGAAAGTGGGCGAGCCGGTCATGGGCTGGCCCTTGATGTGGACCGTGCCGCCGCTGGGCTTGACGATGCCCATGATGGACTTGAGCAGCGTAGATTTGCCCATGCCGTTGCGACCCATCAGGCCGATGGTCTGACCCGGTTCGACGGTGAAGTCGATGCCGCGCAGGATGTGGCTCTGGCCGTAGTGGGTGTTGAGGCCTTTGGCCTCGATCAACGGCGTGCTCATTTGAAAACCTCCGTGCTGCGCACTGCGGTGCGAGCTGGCTTGGTGCGGCCCGGCGCTGCGCTCATCTTCAATGCTCCTCGCCCAGATACGCGGCCTGCACCACGGGATCGGCGCGCACCTCGGCCGGCTTGCCGCTGGCGATCACCTGGCCGTTGACCATCACGGTGAGCTGGTCGGCCAGTGTGAACACGGCGTCCATGTCGTGCTCCACCAGCATGACCGCGTGGTCCTTTTTCAGCTTGATCAGCAGCTCGATCATGCGTTCGGCCTCGGCCTGGCCCATCCCGGCCAGCGGCTCGTCGAGCAGCAACACGGTGGGCTCGGTGGCCAGCGTCATCGCGACCTCCAGCTGCCGTTGCTCGCCGTGACTGATGGTGGCCGCCACGGCGTGCTGGCGGTGGGTCAGCCCCGCCAGTTCGATGGCGCGTTCGCAGCGATCGTTCACCGCCTTCATGGACGAGGCCGACTGCAGCCAGCGCAGCGGGTTCCAGGGTGCATGCCGCTCGCGCGACTGCGCGGCCAGGCGCACGTTGTCCCACACGGTGAAGGGCAGGAAGATGTTGGTCTTCTGGTAGCTGCGGCCCAGGCCCAGGCGAGAAATCGATTCGGGCGAATGTCCGGCCGTTTCCACACCGCCCAGCAGGATGGTGCCGGAGGTGGGCGGCAGGTCGCCCGAGAGCAGGTTGGTCAGCGTGGATTTGCCCGCGCCGTTGGGGCCGATGACGGCGTGGATCTGGTTGCGGTAGAGCTTGACCGACACCTCGTTGACGGCGGCCAGGCCACCGAAACGCTTGGTGAGTTTGTCGGCGACGAGCAGGGCGACATCGTTCATTGTTCGACCCCCACGCTCGCCACTTTGTGGTCGTCGCTGCCCCCCAAAGGGGAGCGAGCTGGATTGGGGCGGCCCGGCGCTGCGCTCATTTCGATGCCCCCTTGCTTCGGTTCAGAAACTTCTCGCCCAGGCCCAGCAGGCCGCGCGGCGCGACGATCACCACGGCCACGATGAACAGGCCCATCCAGAGCTGCCAGTGCTTGCCGGTCTGGAACTCGCCGATGGCGGGCAGGTCCTTGAAGAAATGCATCACGTATTCGAAGGCGAAGGCGCCGACGATGGCGCCGGCAAAGTTGCCCATGCCGCCCAGGATGACCATCATGATGGCGTGGGCGCTCAGGTGAAAACCCATCAGTTCGGGGTTCACGTAGCCGGTCTGCGCAGCCCAGAGGTAGCCCGCCACACCCGCAAGCGCACCGGCCAGCGTGAAGGCGGCGAGCTTGTAGCCGAAGCTGCCGTAACCCACGGCGCGCATGCGGTGCTCGTTCACGCGGATGCCAGCCAGCACCCGGCCGAACGGCGAGAACAGCAAGCGGCGCAGGAAGAAGTAAACCCCGATCAGCACCGCCAGCGTGAAGTAGAAGAAGTGGGCCTTGTTCTCCAGATCGATGCCCAGCGCCGTGGCGTCGGGCTTGAAGTTCACATAGATGCCGTCCGAGCCGCCCAGGCCTTTGTTGTCGAAGAACAGGAAATACACCATCTGGGCAAAGGCCATGGTGACCATGATGAAGTAGATGCCGTGGGTGCGCACCACGAAGAAACCGATCACCAGCGCGGCCAGCCCGGCCCCGGCCGCTGCCAGCGGCAGGCTCCACCACAGCGCGATGGGCGCGTCTGCGGGTGTGATGAAAGCCAGCGCGTAGCCGGCCAGTCCGAAGTAGGCCGCGTGGCCCAGCGAGACCAGCCCGGTCACGCCCTGCAGCAGGTCCAGGCTCATCGCAAAGATGGCCAGGATCATCATCTGCGTGAGCATCTGAAGGTAGAAGTCGCGACCGTCCATGGGGACCAGCGGGAACGCGGCCAGTGCCACGGCACCCGCCAGCAGCAAGGCCTGCACGGTGCGGGGCAGTTTTTCGAGGGTGGCTATGGGTGCACTCATGGGGCCTGACCGCTCATTGTTTGAAGAGCCCTTCGGGCTTGTACAGCAGCACCAGGGCCATCAGCATGTAGACCGCCATGCCCGCGATTTGCGGCACCAGCACCTTGCCGAAGGTATCTACCAGGCCAACCAGGAGAGCGGCCACCAGCGCGCCGCGCACCGAGCCGATGCCGCCGATGACCACCACCACGAAGCACATGATCAGCACCGAGCTGCCCATGCCGGGGTACACGCTGGCGATGGGCGAGGCGATCATGCCGGCAATGGCCGCCAGCCCCACACCCAGCGCGAACACCACGCCGTGGATCAGGCGGATGTTGATGCCCAGCGCTTCGGTCATTTCGCGGTTGAAGGCGCCGGCGCGGATCTTCATGCCCAGCCGGGTCTTGGAAATCAGCAGGTACAACCCGATGGCGAGCGCCACACAGACCGCCGAGATGACCAGCCGGTACACCGGGTAGGACAAGGCATCCGTCAGCGGAATCGACCAGTTCACCACCTCGGGCACCTGCACCGCGTGCACGTCATCGCCCCACAAGATGGAGCGCAGCTCTTCAAAGATGTAGATCAGACCGAAGGTGAGCAGCACCTGATCGAGGTGGTCCCGGTGGTAGAAGTGCCGGAACAGCAGCCACTCCAGCACCCAGCCCAGCGCCACCGCCAGCAGCGTGCCGACCACGATGGCCACCACCAGGCTGCCGATCTGTGCGGTGAGAAACCAGGCCATGTAAGCGCCCAGCATGTAGAAGCTGCCGTGCGCCAGATTGACCACGCCCATGATGCCGAAGATCAGCGTCAGGCCAGCGGCCAGCATGAACAGCAGCAGCCCGTACTGCAGGCTGTTGAGCAACTGGATCAGGAAGTTGGAGAAGTCCATGGCACTCCGTAGAGCCGGGGATGGCGCCGATCCGGCTTCGCCGGTCGGCAGACATCGCCCCCTGGGGGGTGATGCCGAAGGCAGCGCGGGGGGTCAGCTCAGCTTGCAGCCAGTGGCCGGATCTGCCACAGCTTTCTGGGCGATGCCGATCACTTTGTTTTCCTTGTTTTCGACCTTGCGCAGGTACATGTCCTGGATCGGGTTGTTGGCGGGGCTCATCTTCCATTTGCCTCGCGGGCTGTCGATCTCGGCGCCGCGCAGGGATGCGTACAGCGCCTGCTTGTTCGCCAGGTCGCCCTTGACCGCATTCGCACCGCGGATGAGGAGCAGGCCGGCGTCGTAGCCCTGAACCGCGTACACGTCAGGCTGCAGCTTGAAGGTCTTGGCGTACTCCAGCCGGAATTTCTTGTTGCGCGACGTGTCCAGCGAGTCGCTGTAGTGCATGGTGGTCAGCACGCCATCGGCGGCAGGGCCTGCGGCATCCAGCACCCCTTCGGTGAGGAAGCCCGATCCATAGAGCTGAATGGTTTTGGACAATCCTGCGGCGTGGTAGTCGCGCAGGAACTTGGCGGCGCCGCCACCTGCGAAGAAGCATGCTACGGCGTCGGGCTTGATCGAGGCAATCTCGGTCAGCAGCGCCTGGAACTCCACGTTCGGGAAGGGCAAGCCGAGCTTTTTGACGATGGTGCCACCAGCGGCGGTGTAGCTCTGCTCGAAGCCCTCGAAGGCCTCGTCGCCGGCCGCGTAGTTCCAGGTGATCCAGACCGCCTTTTTGTGTCCCCGGTCTACCATGGCCTTGCCCAGCGCCAGCGTGGGTTGCGAGTTGGTGAACGAGGTGCGGAATACGTTGGGCGCGCATTGGGCACGGGTAGCGATGTGCACACCGGCGTTCGGAATCAGGTTCAGCACACCCGATTCGCGCGCCACCTTGTGAATACCCATCTGCACGCCAGAGTGCACCGTACCGACCAGCACGTCGACCTTGTCTCTTTGCACCAGTCGGGTGGCGTTTTCGATGCCTTTGGCCGGGTTGGATTCATCGTCAACTTTGAAAA
>JBIIQD010000014.1:0-15320 GCA_044342265.1 Hydrogenophaga sp.
ACCAATGTCGATGAAGGCGATTTTCCTTGATCACATTGTGGTGACACTCGATGTCTGCGGATCCGAACTTCGACGCATGGGCATCACCCATGTGGCGTTCACTGGCGAAGAGCCAAGCGATGCGGCTCGAAATTGCCTGACACCCTTGCTGGAAAACCATGACAGCAAGGTCAACCTGTACCGATTGAAGTAGTTTTTGGAGACCTGCCTTGTCTGAAGTTGCTGTTGATCTGTGTATTCCCTACTGGGGCGATCCGGCGCAGATGCGCGCTTGCGTCGAGAGCGTGCTGTCGCAGGACTCGGACCGCTGGTACCTGACGGTGGTGGACGACGCCTACCACGACCCGGACATCGGGAACTGGATGACCGGGCTGAATCATCCGCGCGTGAAGTACCTGCGCAATGAAAAAAACGTTGGCATTGTGGGCAACTACCGCAAGCTGATTGCGCTTGCGCAGCAGGATCTGATGGTGCTTCTCGGGTGCGACGACATCTTGCTGCCCAACTACGTGTCCACCATCCTGGCGGCGCATGAGAAATACCCTTCGGTGGCCATCATTCAACCGGGCACCAAGGTGATCGACGAGCACGGCCGCGACGACCAGACCTTGCCCGACTGGGCCAAGACCAACTTGGTCATGCCGCGCAATACCCAGCCCAAGCTGCTGTCAGGGGAGGCGCTGGCGGCCAGCCTGCTCACCGGTGACTGGCTGTATTGGCCCTCCATCGCCTTCAGACGTGACCGGCTGGCGCACGTCGATTTCAATGCCGACCTGAAGATCACCCACGACCTGGCCCTCGTCATGGACATGGTGGTCGCTGGCGAGCAACTGCTGCTGGAGCCGACCTTGTGTTTCGCTTACCGGCGCCACACAGCGAGCGCGTCCACCGGCAGCCTGCTGGATGGTCGCCGTTTCGCCGAGGAGCGCAAGTATTTCAGCATCGCCCGCCAACAGGTGGCGGCTAAGGGTTGGAAGAAGGCAGAGCGGGCTGCGCGTTGGCACTTGACGTCCCGCGCCAACGCCTTGTGGATCATCCTGAACACGGTGTTCAAGGGCAACTTCAAACCGGTACCGGTGCTGTTCAAACACGTCTTCAACCGGCTGGTCTGAGCCAGAGGCCCTCTGTTGATGAATTTGCGTCCTCACAGCCCCGCGTTCGTCGAGCGCTGGCGCGCCTTGTTGGTGGAGCTGTATGGCTACGGATCTGATGAGCGCGCGTTGCTGGTGCCTGGTGTGCTGCAAGGCAAAACGGCCGTGTACGCGCCGTTGTTGAACTACACCGACCTGTCGCTGGCGGAGGGCCAGGCCATGCAGCAGCGCTTGCGAGGGCGCGCGCACCAGATTCGTGTGCTCGATCCTTCGCAGGAAACGTTTGCCCCCAACGACACCGTGACCATGCGGCTGGACATCGCGGGACTTAGCGTCGAGCAAGTGTTTCGCGATCGCATTCCGTCCAAATGCCGCAACCAGATCCGCAAGTCGCAGAAGGTGGACCTGACTTTCAGGGACGGCGCCGATCCGCAAGCCATCGCTGACTTTCATGGCGTGTTTGCGCAGACCATGCACCGCCTGGGCAGTCCGGTGCTCTCGCGCCGGTTGTTCGAGCTGCTGGCGGCCCGGATGGAGGCCCGTTTCCTGTTGGCCTACCTTGATGGTCGACCGGTGGCCGGTTTGTGCCTGTTGGTGGACCAGCACCTGGCCTGGGTTCCCTGGGCTGGGTCTGTGGTTGAGCACCGTTCCCTGTGCCCCAATCACCTGGTCTACTGGCATGCCATCCAGCAGGCGGTCCAGGCTGGCGCCGAGGTGTTCGACTTCGGCCGGTCCGGCTACCTCAGCCACACCTTCGCGTTCAAAAACGAATGGGGTGCCAAACCAGTGAGAATTGTGAGCCTGGCGTCCCAGACCGACGATGTCTACGCGAAGTACTCTCTGGCCTCTTCAGTCTGGAAACGATTGCCCGCAGGCCTGGTCAATCGGATCGGGCCAGTGCTGTGCAAATACCTTGCTGATCTCTGATCACCATCCATGATGATTTCCTCTGCAACTTCCCCACTGTCATCTCAACGCATTGCGGTGGTGCTGCCTGCCTACAATGAGGAGCAGACCATCGGGGCTGTGATCCGCGAGTTTCACGCAGCGCTGCCGTCGGCCGCGATCTGGGTGGTCAACAACCGTTCGAGCGACAAGACCGAAGCGCTGGCCCGCGAGGCACTGCAATTGCTGGGCTGTGCCGGCGGCGTGCTCAACGAATCCAGGCCCGGTAAGGGCAATGCGGTGCGCCGGGCGTTTCTGGACATCGATGCCGATGTCTATCTGTTGGCAGATGCGGACCTGACATATCCTGCGACCGAGGCCACGCGGCTGATGGCGCCGGTGCTGCAAGGGGTGGCAGACATGGTGGTCGGTGACCGGCACTCCGCCGGTCACTATGCCTCCGAAAACAAGCGCAAGTTTCATGGCTTTGGCAACCGGCTGGTGCGCGACATGGTGAACGGGCTTTTTGGCAGCCGACTGACTGACATCATGAGCGGTTACCGGGCGTTCAGCCGTCGGTTCGTCAAGAACTACCCGATCCTGGTCGAAGGTTTCGAGATTGAAACCGACATGACGCTTCATGCGCTGGACAAACGCTTTCGCATTGTCGAGATACCGGTCGAGTACAAGGACCGCCCCGATGGCAGTGTGTCCAAGCTCAACACCTTCCGGGACGGAACCCGTGTCCTGCTCACCATTGGCAACATCCTGCGGCACTACCGGCCACTGGTGTTCTTTGGGGGTATCTCGGTGCTGCTCGGACTCTTGGGGATCCTGGCGGGTTTACCGGTGTTGATCGAGTGGATGGCTCATCGGTACATCTATCGCGTGCCGTTGGCGATTCTGGCGACCGGCCTGGTGATTGTCTCGGTGGTGTTCGCCGCCATTGCGCTGTTGCTCGACTCCATCGCACACCAGGACCGTCGCAACTTTGAACGTACACTGCTTGACCCCCGTACGGAGTGAAGCGTCTCGCTTTTCGTTTCCAACGTACTGCGCGCACCTTGGATGCGGTCCCTTGCCCCTCTGATCGATGAACAAGCGCATCCGATGACTGAGCTAAGCCTGAGCAAGACGGACTTGCTGGCCGATCGGGACGTCGCATGATGACATCGACCGTGGGAGCGTTGCGATGGGTTGGATGGTGTGCCCTGGGCGTGCTGGCGTACTGGCTGGTCATTCGCCTGGCCCATGGCGCAGGCCTGTGGTGTGGCAGCTATTACTGTCATTCGAACAGCATCAGCCATGGCCTGCCGCTGTGGGGCGGTGCAGTCGCGCTGGCGCTGGTGGGTCGGGCTTGCTTGTCCTGGCCGCGCAATCCGGAACAGGCAGGCGTAGGTTTTCAGCTGTTCACGTCGCTGGCCATCGGGCTGACAGTGCTGATGGGGTATGTATACGTGCGCTCGCTGTTCAATCACCTTGTGGTTGACCTGCCCATCACGCGATGGGAACTGGGTGCGCTGGTGCTGATGGCTGTAGGCCTGCTGGTGTTCCGGATGAAGGAGCAAGTCCGTCTTGGCCATGGAGTCGGCCTGTCGCGCGACGTCCGCTGGCTGGCGCTGGATCTTGTGCTGCTGTCGGCCCTGTGTGTGCTGGTGGCAGACCGAGAAATGCCGCGCGAGATCATGCTGTCCAGTGACCCGGATTTGCATGTTTTCCTCAGTAAACAGATTGAGAGGTTTGGCGCCGTGCCTTTCCAGCAGCGCGAATGGGGCAGCGAGGGTTTCAACTACCCGGCGGGGTCAGGCGTGTTGTTGTTCCTGTGGCACTTGAGCACCGGGCTGGACACGAGGGGATTGCTCGCGGCCTTGCCGGTGTTGCTGGCGCTGGTCGCTGGTCTGGTGATCGTCGAAAGCGCGACGCCTCAGACGCAGGGGCTGGTGCACCGGCTCATCATTCGGCTGTCGGTTCTGATGCTCGTGATGGGCGCTCTGATGTTCCCGCATGTGATCTATTACGTGCATCTGGAGGGCGCGGCTCGGCAGTTGAGCGTTCTGGGCAGCGCGCTGTTCTTGGCACATGCGCTCACCCACGTACGCCAGCCCGCGTCCCAGGTTGGGCTGTTGCCCAACTGGGTATTGCCGCTGCTGGTGTTTTCGCTCGTTGTTCTGAACCCGGCCAATGTGGTGGTCGCGGCGCTGATGTTGTGGGTGGTGTTCGTGCGCCGGGCCAGCCTGGGTCTGTGGGACTGGCGGCCGGTGTTGGCGCTCGTGGTGGGCTTGGCGCTGTTGACACTGGATCCCTATTTCCAGAACCTGCTGGGTATCGTCCAGCACGCGCGCGTGGACACGGTGGGCTACGGGGAAGAGTACGTCATCAAAGGCATGGAACGGATCATGGCAGACGCCCTGCACCGATGGGGACCGGCTGCATCCTTGACTTTGCGCGAGTTTGGAATGTTGCTGCTCGAACCAGGGCCGCCGCTTTTCCTTGGGCTGCTGCTGCTGTATGGAGCAGCGGCTGCGTTGGTGAACCGAGGCATTCGGGTGAGCCGCTCGGTCTGGGTGACGGCGGTACTGGGTCTGCTCGCTTTGTATTTGGTCTACGGCTTCGCGCAGTCGCTGGTCAACGATCGGCGCTTTTATCTGCTGGGACCGTATGTGTTCTTCAATATGTCGCAATACAAGGGGCTGATCCTTGCCGGGTTGCTCGCATGGGTGTTGTCCCGGCTCGCCATGCTGCGCTTCTCTGCGCTGTGGATGGTGGCTGTTGCGGTGCTGCTGGTGTGGCCAGCAACCCATCTGATGCGGGACAACCACGTGATGATGCTCGATCCGCGACGCGGCTATTGCGGCGCCTATCCTTGCATCGGCGCCGACGATCGACTGTTGCTGCAGCAGTTTGAGCAGTTGGTGCGCTCGGGACAGCTGAAAAAAGACGATCCTGCGGGCGCTCGGGTCTTGTTGCCCAACGCTATTGCTCACATGGGCCCGGAAACCTGGATTTTTCCGGTAACGTCTGCGCGCATCTTGCCGTACCACGATGTGTTGCCTGCGGCCTTCTACTACTTTCAAGGCGACACAGAATTCGGAGCTGCCTCTTACCGTGCAAGGGTATGCGAGAAGTTTGACCGCCGATGGCTTCGTTCCAAAGGTATCGCTTATGTGTATTTGCCCACTGGCCGCGAAAACGCGTGCATGCAAGGCATGGAAGACTTGGTCCGCACCGAGATCACGGTGCTGCGCCAAGGGAATGCATATTTGCTAAGGCTCAGACCAGAGCCATGAATGCAATGAAGATCCTGGGCAAGAGATGGCGCGCGGGCCTCTGGGTGCTGTTCATGCCGGTGCTGTCGTCCCTTGCGTGGATGGTCATGCCTGCTGGACATCAGCTGGATGTCACGATCGAGGCTGAATTGCCCCGCGGCGGATACTTTGAGATTTTTTACGTGGAGGGCATGGCCGCCTTCACGGCGCAGAACTCGGTGAGCTTGGCGGGTCGTGGGACCGTGGACCGTTCTGTGAAGGTGTATGACGCGCAGATACGAAGCCACCGGCCGATTCGGGCGATCCGTATTGACCCCGTGAACGTCGGTTCGGCTGTCGCGTTGACCCAGGTGACGTTCAAAGGTAGGCACGGTCAGGAACAGCTGACAGCGGGCACATTGATGGAGCGGTCAAAGGATTTTCAACAACTGACTGTTCAAGCCCAGACGCCCGATGCCGTGCGCTTTGTGGTCTCGGGCAATGATCCCCAACTGGTGATACCGGTACCTGAAAGCGTTTCGGGGCCGTCGGGGTCAGAGCGCTGGTGGCGCGAAGCTTTGGCTTTGTCGCTGGGTGGGTTATTGACCTGGCTACTGGCGCGAGCGGTCTCGGGCCGTACCGAAGTGCGCCGCCTGAGTTTGCGGGTGCATCGCGCAGGTCAGCGTGCCGCGGCCTGGTTGAGCGACGACAACACGCTGGTGTTTTCGCCCGGCGCACTGGGGGTGTACGCGCTGTTGCTGATGCTCTCGGTGATCTGGGTATCGCTCAGGCTGCACCAGTCGTCGATTGGCATGTGGGATGAGCGCTATCCGTCCGAACAGGTGCAGCGCGCGGTGGATCTGGGGCAACCCAAGGCCATCCGAAGTGACGAATGGAACAGCTTCACTCCGTGGATGCTTAGCCAGGTGTATCGGGGCATGCCGAGCGACAACCCCAATTTGGGCGCTCCTGGTTCGCCCTTGCTGACGGGGAGTCCGGTAGCGGGTCCTTTGATGCTGGCGCAACCGAAGTTCTGGGGCTTTGCGCTTTTTGACGTCCAGCGGGGATTCTCCTGGTACTGGGCCAGCAAGGTGTTCGGCTTGATCGCCGCGCTGTTCACGGTGTTGCTGATCTTGACCCGTGGCGCGGTCATGGCGTCCCTGGCCGGGGCGCTGGCGGTCTATGGCTCGTCGTTTGTGCAGTGGTGGTTCTCGGGCAATCCCTCTGAACTCATCACGGGCTTTTGCGCCTCTGTCATCGGCACATACTTCCTGGTCAGGGCCCGCAAACCTGGCGGCATGTTGTTTGGCGCCGTGTTGGTGGGTCTGGTGGTGCCCAACTTGCTGATGCATCTGTACCCGCCGCATCTGCTGCCGCTGGCGCACCTGTCGGTGTTTTTGCTCATGGGTTTGCTCATCAATGAGGACAGCTGGCGCAGCGCGCGCGAGCGCTGGCTTCTTCGAACTGTGTTCATGCTGTTGGCGGTTTGTGGCATGGTAGGTCTGACGGCACTCTGGTATGTCGAAGCTCGTGCAGCCATTGAGGCGATCGTGAACACCGTCTATCCCGGTCGCCGGTCCGAACTGGGTGGAGACGCTCCGCTGTATCGGGTGTTTTCCGGGGTATTCGAGTCCTGGAAAGTTGAAGAGTGGCCATTGCCATTTGTGGAGGGCAACCAGACTTCCGAGAGCCGAATGTGGGCGCTGTTTCCGCTGGCCGCCCTGATCGTTCCTTGGCGGGTGTGGTGGACCGGTCGCGAAAAGGTCAAGCTGGCACTCATGGCGTTTTGTTTTTGGGTACTGGCCTGGACCACGCTGCCGCTTCCAGAGGCTTTGCGCACCGCCATGGCCCACACTGGCTGGTACCTCGTGCCATCCTCCAACAGCACCTTGGGCCCTGGCCTAGCGTCTGCGTTGTTGATGACCGTGCTGGTGGCCGAGATTGCCCGTCGTCAGTGGAAACCGCTGGCGCTGTCGGGTCCAATGTTGTTCGTGGGCGTTGCTGTGGCGGTGGCGGGCTACGGCTTTTACTTGAACGCCGTGGACCCCGCATTTTTTGTTTGGCCACGCGTGTTGCTGGCTGCCGTTGTGGTGGCAAGTCTGGCCTGGGCGGTGCGATCGGGCCGCGTCGTGGGCTACTTTTTGCTTGTGGTGCTGGCGGCCTTGCCGACGCTTCATGTCAACCCTGTTCAGAGCGGGCTGGACAGTTTCCTGAACAAGGCGCTGTTCAAGAGTGCACTCACCGCTGGCGGCGGGCCAAAGGACCGGTGGGCGGTGTACGGTGATTTCAGCGTGGCGCAGGGCTTTAAAGCGATCGGGCTGGATGTGATCAACGGCACGAACTACGCGCCACGTGTGGACAAGTTGCAGGTGCTAGACCCGCAGCGAAAGCATGCAGACGTCTGGAACCGCTATGCCCACATTGAACTGCGCTCGGGCGTGGCGGGTCAAGCGCCGATGTTTGAACTGCCAGTTGCAGATCAATACGCTATCACGCTGGACGTATGCGGGGCCCATCTGCGCGACCTCGGCGTCACGCATGTCGTCTATACCTACCCACCCACAGATGCTGAGCGGCGCTGCCTCGTGCCCATCCCAGAGGCCGAGTCGGATGGAACGCTGTTCTACTTCAAGCTCAACCGCAGCTTTGCGGGTTGAACCAAATGTTCAGCGAGCCGCTGTGTCGGCCACATTCAGGATCACGACGCCCACGCTGATCAGCACCAACCCAAACCACTGCCAAGGGTTGAGTTTTTCCCCAAAGACAAACCAGCTGGCGCCGGCCATCATCAAATAGAAGAATGAGCCATTGATCGCGAAAGCCATCGACAAGCGTTCCTGGGTCAGCACAAAAAACCAGAGCACGTAGCCAACCACCTGGAGCGTGATGGCGCCAATCACATAGGGCGAGGTGGCCGCCGAAAACAAGAAAGGAACGATCCCCTCGTTGCGCAAGACAGGGGAGATGTGGTTGATCCCGCTCTTGAGGATCAGTTGACTGGTGATGGTGCAGGTGGTGACCAGAATGATCAGGAGAATCACGGGCATGTGGACGGGTCGCTCAAGCGATGGGTGTGTGGCGAGTGGCTGCCTTTCGGGGCAGCCGAGGGTGGATGGCGTTCTTCGGGGTGGACTGCATGTCGTGGTTCAGGAAAGACAGAATGAGCTGAAATCCCATGAGAACCGGAATCGCCGCCAGCATGACCGTTCCAGGCGCAGTGTTCACATCCTGGACGGCCGATGAACGCCACTGTGTGGTGCCGTAGGCCACCCCAAACCCCAACAGCGCAGGACCTACCAGCAGTTCTAGCGAAGCAGGGCTCAGGTCGCGCAAGAAATAGTTGTAGAAGAGGCGTTTGAAAAAATTCCTCGTGTGCTTGAACAGAAAATCAAACAGTACCGAAGAGATTTTGAGGTTGCTTTTCTCATCTCCATAGTGCGCATCCATCGGTACATCCATGACCTTGCAGCGCAGCGTGTTGAGACGAAACAGCATGTCGCTTTCGAAGAAGTAGCGGGCGCTGATCTTCTCAAGCGGAAGGTGCTCGATCACCCTGGCATGAATAGCGGTGTAGCCGTTGGTCGGGTCAAAGATATCCCAATAGCCGCTGGAGATCTTCGACATGAACGACAGTACCGCGTTGCCCAGCAGGCGAACGAATGGCATTTGGCTGAGCTCGCTCAAGTCGAAGAAACGGTTGCCCTTGGTGTAATCGGCGTAACCTTCAAGAATGGGGGCAATGAACTGTGGCAGCAGCGTTGGGTCCATCTGGCCATCACCGTCGATTTTGACCACGATATCGCAGTTGTCTGCAGCGGCCTCGCGGTAGCCGCGCATCACCGCCCCACCGACGCCCAGGTTGATATCGTTGAAAATGACCTTCACCCGAGGATCCTGGCACTGCGTCTGGACCAGACGGCCTGAGCCGTCAGGACAGGCGTCATCCACAACGTAGATGGCGTGGCACTGTGGTCCCACCCGGGCAATCACATCCAGGATGTGGGCTGTCACCCGGAAGCTCGGAATGACGACCCCCACTTTGGCGTTGTCGGGGCTCATGGATGGCGGGGTGAAAGCAGGTTGAATCAAGGTGATCAGCAAGTTTACCAGTGCGCGGTTGACCGACATGATGCTTGGTCGGCGCCCTGAGAACCTCCTCATATAATGCGGGGTTACCCTAAAATCCCCTTTGTCCTATGAGCGCAACGTCTCTGTCGATCCCCGAAGTCATCCTGTTTGAGCCCAAGGTTTTTGGTGACGAACGAGGTTTCTTTTTTGAAAGCTTCAATCAGGCGCGTTTCGAAGCGGCGGTAGGTAAGTCGGTGCAGTTTGTGCAAGACAATCACTCCAAGTCGAGCAAAGGAGTGCTGCGTGGTCTGCACTACCAGGTCCAGCAGCCGCAAGGCAAGCTGGTGCGCGTGGTCCAAGGCGAGGTGTTCGACGTTGCGGTGGACCTGCGCAAGTCTTCATCTACGTTTGGTCGCTGGGTCGGGGCAAGGCTCAGTGGTGATAACAAGAGACAGCTGTGGGTGCCAGCCGGCTTTGCGCATGGTTTCGTGGTGCTCAGCGACAGTGCTGAGTTCTTGTATAAAACCACCGACTACTATGCGCCGGCGCACGAACGCAGCCTGCTCTGGAACGATCCATCGATTGCAGTGGATTGGCCTATCGACTTTCCACCCTTGGTTTCTGAAAAAGATCGCAACGCAAAGTGTCTGGTTGATGCAGACTGCTTCGAGTAATCTGGTTTTGATGCCAATGAAAAGCCCTGGTCGGCCGTTTGCACTGACTTACCAGGGAGTCGGTGCTCAAGTCGAAGGCCATGCCTTTGGGCTGATGTTGAGTCAGCACGTCGTTCGGTGTTGTTGAGCGGTTTTCAGCCAATTTCGTCCAATCAGCAAGGCGTGACTTTGATGGGTATATCTGTTCAGTCTCTTCCAGTGACAGCCGAGGTCGAAAAGCCTTCGCTGGATTCCCAAAGGCTGTTGGAAGATCTCAAGGCCCGAGACGACCAGTTGCTGGACCTGCTCAACGACTACAGCGAGCGCAGTCAGCAACTGGTGCATGCCTACCAGGCCATCACCAAGCAGAACCAGGAAATCCTCGCGCTCAAGGATCTTGAAAAGGTATACCAGTCCACCAGCTGGCGGGTGACCGCTCCCATGCGGGCTGTGAGTCAGGCTGTGCAGGACCTGCGCCATGCGTTTTCGGTGTTCCAGCAAGGGATGCGTTCCGGACAAGGTTTTGGTCAAGCCCTGGAGCAGGCGCGCCAGGCGGGCAACCGTCACCAGACTGCCGCGGCCAACGAAGACACCTCGCTGGAGCGCCGCAACTACCAGACCTGGGTGCGCCTGTACGACACGCCGGACGCCAAAGCACTGGAAACCTTGCGTACTCAGGTGGCTGCCATGCCGCGCCGGCCCTTGGTGTCGGTCGTGATGCCCACCTATAACGCCAATCTGATCTGGCTGGAGGAGGCGATCGCATCTGTACGGAACCAGACCTATGGGGACTGGGAGCTGTGCATCGCCGATGATGCCTCGACCGACCCCTCGGTGCGACCATTCTTGGAGCAGCAGGCAGCCAAAGAGCCACGCCTCAAGCTGGTGTTTCGCGAGACCAATGGCCACATCTCGGCCGCGACCAACAGTGCCCTGGCGGTTGCCAGTGGCGAATGGGTCACCTTCCTGGACCATGATGACATCCTGTCTCCTCATGCCTTGCAGTACATGGTGCGCGCTGCCATTGAGCAACCCGACGCGCGCCTGATCTATTCCGACGAAGACAAGACCGACGAACATGGGCGCCGTCACGATCCGTATTTCAAGTCGGACTGGAACCCCGACCTGTTCTATGCCCATAACCTGGTCACCCATCTGGCCTTCTATCGCCGCGATGTGATTCAAGCGGTGGGCGGGCTGCGCGACGCCTTTGCCGGTGCGCAGGACTACGACCTGGTGCTGCGCGTTATCGAACGCATCTCGGTGGACCAGATCGTCCACGTGCCGTTCGTCCTGTACCACTGGCGTGTTCACGCTGGCAGCACGGCCAAGGCCGATCTCACTATCAAACCTTATGCCATGCTGGCCGGCGAACGAGCGCTCAATGAGCATTTCCGCCGCATCAACAATGGTGCGCGCGCGCAGTTTGTCGGTCATGGCTATCGGGCACGCTACCGCCTGCCGGACGAACCTCCGCTGGCAAGCATCATCATCCCGACACGCAACAAGTTGAACCTGGTGGAGCTGTGCATCAAGAGCATTCGCGACCGCACCCGCTATCGCAACTACGAGATCATCCTGGTGGACAACGGTTCGGACGATCCGGCTGCATTGGCCTATTTCGCCGAGATCAACAAGATCGACAACATCCGCGTGATCCGAGATGAGCAGCCGTTCTGCTATTCATCTATCAACAACCGTGCCGCCGAGCAGGCGCAGGGCGACGTGCTGGTGTTCCTGAACAACGACATCGAGGTCATCAACCCCGAGTGGCTCGATGAACTGATCAGCCATGCTTGTCGTCCGGGCATTGGCGCCGTGGGCGCGCGCCTGATTTTTCCCAACGGAACCATCCAGCACGCGGGTATCGTTCTTGGCATTAACGGTTGGGCGGGGCATGCTCACAAAGCATTCTCTTCACTGGCCCATGGCTATGCAGGGCGCCTGACGCTGCTGAACAACTTCAGTGCGGTGACGGGCGCTTGCCTGGCGGTGCAAAAGACCTATTTCATGAAGGTGGGCGGTTTCGATGAGGTGAATTTGCGTGTGGCCTGCAACGATGTGGACCTGTGCCTGAAGTTCACCGAGTTGGGTCTGCGCAACCTCTACACACCGTTTGCGTCGCTCTACCACCACGAGTCCGCCACGCGAGGCTATGAGGACACTCCAGAAAAAAAGGCGCGCCATCTGAAGGAGGTGGACTACATGTGGAAGCGCTGGCCCAAGCAAATGGGCAACGACCCGGCCTACAGTCCCAACCTGACACTTGAAGTCGAAGACTTTGGTATCGCCTGGCCACCGCGCACTCGCCACGCCTGGGTCACAGAAGCGGCGGCAAAAAGCTGAGGCGCTGGCTAGCAGGACCTGTCTTAGGCCTTCGGCAGATGTCGTGTGCGGTAAGCGTGGGACTTTGCTTCGAAGCGCGCGAAATCGCTGAAATTGCGCCTCTCGTAGAGCATCGGCCCCTGGTGCGGTCGCTCGAACACGCGTGAGACGCTGACTGGCTGACGCACCTGTGCGCCCCATAAAAGGTAGTGCAATACAAAGAACGGTCCAAGGCCGATCCAGGTGGTGAGTTGCGAGCGGTACTGCGTGAGAAAACTCAGATACCGCAGTCGTTGACGCCAGTTCATCCTGTCGCACTTTGCCTTGCCGTTGGGCGCCAGAGGATGAAGCGTGCGGAACAGGATACCCGGCAGGTTTCGGCCGTGGTAGTAGGGGAACTGGAAGGCTGTGGACAAGACCTGATGTTCATGGGCCAATGCGACGCCCAGGAGGTGTGCAGCGTCGTGGTCCTGGTGACCACCCTCCCAGGCGGGCATGTGGATGCTGGCGATGCCACCACCTTCGCGAACCAGCCCGTTGAGCCAGTGGTGCAAGGGTTCCAAATGGGACACCAGGTCACCATCAGGCACCTTCATGGTCGAACCAATGAAGTGGATCGCCTTGGGTGGAACCTTCATCCGCCCCAACACGGCGAGGCTTTCAGCCGTCCTGCGCAAGTCCGACTCGCCTGAAAGCGCGCCCGAGGTCAGGTAGACGATGGCCAGCGAACCGCCCGCGCTGACCACGCGTTCAATCTCCAGAAACACCGGCGCTTCGTCGTCTTGGTGCGGGAAAAGGAAAACGTGCAATGCCACGGCGCGTTCGGATCAGCGTTTGCCCAAAATGATCGGAGCGATCTGCTCGACGTAGTACTTCACGGCGGGCAAGGACAGGTGTCCGTAGTCATAACTCAAGGGTTCGGTCGACCCAGGCTCCATGCGAGACAAGCATCCTTCACGGTTGCAAAAATAGTCCATACCCGAAATGAACTCGATGCCCATCGCAGCGGAGCGTCGGCGCATTTCAGCGGTCGCAGCGCGAACATGAGGATCAAGGTATTCGTCACCCAGGCGCAACGGAATCCGTTGCTTCTCCTTCCAGACCTTTAACAGCAACTGAGGCAGGTCTTCGCGCCAATATGGAACGGCTCCCAGCAAGACCACGCGCGGCACGCCGGCTTTCTTGATCTCCGCGACCGTGGCTTCCAGTCCGGAGATGTCGGTGTAGCGGCCGTGTACCTTGCCTTCATGCCACCAGGCGTACAAAACAACGACATCGGGCTTGCTCTCCCGGATCGCCTGGATGGCGTTGTCGTTGAGGCTCTTGCACAAGGGACGTGGCTCGATGCCAAGAATCGGAGGGCAAATGGCACCTGAGCGCTCTCCGATCCCAAAGCTGTATTTGCCGCTGTCCTGCAAGGCCTTGAAGCCAGGATACAAAGACCCAGCATGTGAATCACCCCAGAGAAACACCAGCGGGCGTTTTTTTTCGATACAAAACGGCTTGTAGTTGCTGGCCGGAAGTTCGTAATCCAGCATGCAATCGCCATTGCGCCAGCCTTCAATGATCGCGTCCTTACCACCCTTGGACGTCAGTGTCGCCAGCAACTCTGGGAAGCGCTCGGGCTGTCCCTCTTTCTTGTAAATCGTGAAACCGGTCAGGCCCGTCAGCGCCACGGCAACGCAAAGGCCCACGGTGGTGGAGCGGCGTTTGCGCCACGAACCAAAACGGATTGGGCGCTCCACCAACCTATAGGTCAGCCAGGCGAGCAACACCGCCAGCAGGACCCAGCCGATCTGGTAGCGAATGCGGGGCAGTTCACCGGCTTCAATGTGTGCGTATGCCAGCAGCGGCCAGTGCCAGAGGTAAAGGGGGTAGCTGATCAATCCGATCCAGACCATGGGTTTGCTCGCCAACACGTAGCGGTTGAACCAGCCTTGCGGCCCCGCCGCGATCAGCAGGCAGGTGCCCAGGGTGCCTGCCAATGCCCATCCGCCAGGGAAGCGTCGCTCTGGATTGAGTGTGACCAAAACTGCTGCCAGCAGCAAGACACCCAATGTCGAGAGCCATTGCGCTTTCGGGTTGCCAAGTTCTGCGCGTGCTGCATCGGGCGTCGGTCGAATCGCTGCCAGATAAGCGCCCATCATCATTTCCCAGAAACGCCCCAAAGGGTTGTAGAACGCTGCATTGGGGTCATGGCGCACCAGCCAGAGGCTGTACGCCAACGATAGAAAGAGCAAGCCGAGTATCCAGGCCTTCTTGGATTGCATGACCCGGTGCAGGGCGAACAGGATCAACGGCCAGAAGATGTAGAACTGCTCTTCGATCGCCAATGACCAAAGGTGAAGCAGCGGCTTCTCCACCGCTGACGCATCAAAGTAGCCCGCCTCGTTCCAGAACGCAAAGTTGGAGAGGAAGAAGCTGCCTGCGACCGTGTGCTTGCCCAGGGCTTTGTATTCGTTGGGCGTGAGCACCTGCCAGCCATAGGCCAGCGTAGCGGCCAGCACCAGGAACAGCGCCGGGAAAATGCGCTTGACGCGTCGCGCATAGAAGTCACTGAAGCTGAACCGGTTCTGAGCCAACTGGTCCAGGATGATCGAACTGATCAAATAGCCCGAGATGACGAAAAAAATGTCGACGCCGATGAATCCCCCATGAATGAACTGAGGAAAGGCATGGTGCAGCACCACCGCAGAAACAGCGATAGCCCGCAGGCCGTCAATGTCAGGCCGGTAGTGGTCTGTGTGGTCGTTGGGAGGCTTGGCGAAGTTGGTGGCGTGCATTGATACGGCCAGCGCGCAAGCGCGGTGGCAAAAGGGAGATCAAATTTCCTTGAGGAGCTGCAACAGATACTGGCCGTAGCCATTTTTGGCCAGTGGCCGGGCCAGCGACTCCAGCTGTTGCGCGTTGATCCAGTGAGATCGGTATGCAATCTCTTCCGGGCAGGCCACTTTGAGACCCTGTCGCTTCTCCAGCGTGGCGATGAACTGGCTGGCTTCAAGCAGACTGTCGTGCGTCCCGGTGTCCAGCCAGGCATAGCCTCGCCCCATGAC
>JBIIQD010000304.1:0-4161 GCA_044342265.1 Hydrogenophaga sp.
GCGCAACCAGGTGTGTTTTCAGTCTTGCGATCGGGCGCGTTCTTGGTCACGCGACCATGCGTGTGGACATTGGGTCATGCCAACATCTAGACCGACGAATTCACCCCCCCCGGCACATCTGAAATGCAACGACTCAGAACGGTCTGCTTCTAAAGTTGTATCCAAAAAAGGCTTCAGTTCCAGTTTTGTTTCCTAGGGCTTTTTCTATGTGAACACGGCACGGATGGACTGTCTTTCAAACGAAAGAGCCTAAGAGAATGGCTATGCGAAACGCCGGAATTCGTTTGGGTTCCTTTACCAGAAGCGTGTCCCAAAAGCGTTCAGCCAGATCCTCGCAGTGTTGGTATCTGTTCTGTTTTTATGTATACAGTTAAGAAATATAAGACAAATAGAATCCTTTGTGTCGAAGCGGCTCAAGATTTTTTGTCACCTCGATATCGAAGGGGCCAGGGCAACGATCAGGCGGACCTTCCCCGCGCTTGATGCTTGCCGGGGTTCAAGAACGCGAGTTTTTGCCTGACACGATGTCGGGCGCGACCAGATGTCGCGTGGGCGGGCGGCGTAGCGCAAAAGGTCGCTTTTGGTCTGAATGGACTTCCAGAAACTGGACGCGCTCAAGGAGGCAATCCAACCGTCTACGGAAAACTGTTCTTGGTCGCTTGAAGCTTCCCCGCTTTTGGGTGCGTCACGCACGCAACGCCGGCATGTCTTCCCAACGGTCGTGTAAAGGGGCGTGCGACGTTTCGATCAAGTTCAAGAAGCTTGGTTCGGTGTCAACGGAACCGGCAGCAGTCCAATCTTCACTTCGTGTCTCAGACGCATCTCTACAGGCAATCCTCGCGCCACCCCTGGACATGATCAGCGTTGCCTTAAGCCAGTTCGATACGCCCGTCGGGATCGTTGGCCCCATGGTCGTTGCGGTTGCGCTCCTGGTTGCAGCAGAGCGAATTCATCGCGCGGTATGGGTCAATCACCGCTACTGGTTCACCACTTGGCGTTGGGGGCGCATCGCCGTGTCGCTGTTCGTGATCGGGATGGTGCTGAAGCTCGCCGCTTCGGTTTGACCCACTGCGCGGGATGCAGTACCGACATCGTGTTTCTTGTTCTGGTGCCGACTGAGATCGAGGCGCCGGGCGCGGGACGATCCTTCAACGCCGCTGTATTCAATTGTCTTTCTCCAGGAGTGGAGGTGTCAGTTGTCACAAACTGGGTCTAGAGTGGATTTCTCACAAGGCAAAGCCACGGGATGAACCCATGACCATCAAAATTTTCTGGCAACCGCAGTCCTTCAACCTGGACCAGATCGGTCAGAAGCGCCTGGTAGACATCAGCGACGGCGACACGCCCAACATCCGCATGAACGTGCGCATGCTGTCCATCGACACGCCAGAGACGAGCACGATGCAGCTCAAGAAGGCCGACATGGCGGGTCACTTCACGGCACTGGCCACTTGGATCGAGTCGGGGAAGTCACCGGTGGACGATGTCTTGGCAGCGCACCTGCTCCCTCGCATCAAACGCGCCGACGGGCAAGACCCGTTCGAAGTGCACATCGCACAAGGCAAGCAGGCCTTACAGGCGTTCGAGGTCCTGACGCAAACACGCCTGAAGCGCCCCAGCGGCACCAGCCGACCCATGTTTGTGCGCATCGCAGACCAGCCCTTCGACAGTTACGGTCGTCTGCTCGCTTACGTGGCGCCGGAATACTCAGCAACCGAACGGCAAGGACTTTCCCGGCGTGATCGCGCCACCTTCAATCTGGACATGGTCGCCGCAGGCTGGGCCGCCACGTTTGTGATCTTTCCGTCCATTCCCAATGAACTCGACCTGCCCATGCTTCAGGAAGAAGCCCGAGCAGCTGTAGAGCAGGGCAGGGGCGCCTGGGCAGATCAGTGGTGCCTTACAGGCTACGAGTACCGCATGTGCACCAAGCTGATCAAGCTCATGGTGAAGGTGCGCACGGGTACGAAGCTGTCTTCGGGTGAATGGACCGGCTGGATCGATCGGTATTGCGCGGACATCTCCACCGCACAGCTCTACGGGCCACAGGACTATGTGCTGGTCAAACCCTGGAACCGCCTTTTCCTCTGGGCGGCAGACGTGCGAAAGGCGGTGGCAGACCTCAACCTGGAACCCGCTGGGTCAATCTCGGGGGCTTGACTCTCTGAGGATTCTGTTTGGTTGGCTTGCCGGCCGCTTGAGGCTGTTTGCGGACCTTCTGCTGGTAGCGACGACTGACCGCTGTTCAAGGCGTTTGACCGCGTCATGGCTGAGCTCACGAGCGAGCGGCACCCGCACGTACGAAGCGAATGTCCTTTTTGCCTGTCAGGGAAAATACATGCAACTCATAATGTTGCATGAATAAAAACAGTCAGCTCTCTGACGTCTTGCACGTGCTGCTTCACATGGCTGAGGGCGATGGCCCCGTCACTTCTGAGGTATTGGCCGCCAGCATGAAGACCAACCCCGTGGTGCTGCGCCGCTTGATGGGTGGCCTGCGTGACGCAGGGTTTGTGGTCTCTCAAAAAGGCCACGGCGGCGGCTGGGTGCTGTCGTGCGCGCTGGACCGCATCACCTTGAGCGACGTGTACCAGGCGCTGGGCGCCCCCAAGCTGGTGTCGCTGGGTTTTCGGGAAGACAACCCAAGCTGCTTGGTGGCCCTGGCCGTGAACGACGCCTTAGCTGGCGCTGCGCATGAGGCCGAGGCCCTGCTGCTCAAGCGTTTCGGCGCGGTCACCTTGGCCAATCTGTCAGCTGACTTTCACCGTCGCATGGCACTGCACAAAGCCCAAGGTCATGCCAATACCCATCAACTCGGAGACCACATCCATGAAGTCATTTGAATTTGCTGTCATCGGCGGCAGCTACGCCGGTATGGCCGCTGCCCTGCAACTGGCCCGCGCACGCCGCAACGTATTGGTGGTAGACGCTGGCCAACGGCGCAACCGATTTGTGGACGATGCCGGCGGCACATCACACGGCTACCTGACGCAAGACGGCCGCGCTCCCGCCGAGATTGCCGCCGATGCCCGCGAGCAACTCATGAACTACCCTAACGTGGAGTGGCTGCACGGCAGCGCAGACGATGCCCGCGTGGCACCAGACGGACGGCTGACGTTCCGCGTGCGCAGCGAGGCCCTCGATGTGCAGCACCTCATCATCGCCACCGGCGTGCGCGACGAACTGCCACCTGTGCCGGGTCTGGCCGAGCGCTGGGGTCGCAGCGTCTTTCATTGCCCGTATTGCCACGGGTATGAAGCAAACGCGGGGCCCATCGGCATCATTGCCGCGTCGCCGCTGGCGCAGCACCACGCCATCATGTTGCCGGACTGGGGCCGACCTACCCTGTTTTTGAACGACGCCTACACCCCCAACGCCGATGAACTCGCCGCGATCGCTCGCCGTGGCACGCAAGTGGAGGTAGTGCCGATAGCGCGCATTGACGGCTTCGCCGACGTGGTGCTGCAAGACGGCCGAACCCTCAGCATGAATGCCCTGTTTACCCAACCCCATACCGTCATGAGCAGCCCCATTGCCGAGCAACTGGACTGCGCGCTGGAAGATGGGCCCATGGGGCGGTTCATCAAGGTGGATGACTTCAAGGCCACCAGCGTGCCCAATGTGTTTGCGTGTGGCGATGCCGCGCGCATGGCGGGCAATGTGACGCTGGCCGTCGCAGATGGTGCGATGGCGGCTTTTGGGGCGCATCGGGCCTCAATGGTTTGAGCGCAGCGGCGCTCACCCAATGAATACACGCAGGCCAGCTCCTTCCACCGCACCATGCAACCGCTTGCTGCCGTCACCGTGGGCTGCACCCACCAACGGCAATCGCTGCACTCCCATCCTTGGTATCAGGATGTCGGTTCAAGGCTGACAGCAGCCGGTCAGGTTATGCAGCCGGATGCCAGCCGCCGCCGTAACCTCCCATTCGTCATCCTGCGAGGCGCCCGACCGCTGTTCCTTCAGCAACGGCCACTTAGCAGCAGTGGGCCGCACGAGGTGCCGAGCGACTCCTTCCCTGCATGGCGACCGGTTGAATCCGCCACCCGTTGCTGTCATTCGTCGCGGCGAGCACGGTGTCAGAAAACGGTCGGCAGCAAAATCGCTGGATGCGTGAGCGGAACCAGATGGCATTTCACATTCGAAGCGTAGCCTCAGCCA
>JBIIQD010000303.1:0-4161 GCA_044342265.1 Hydrogenophaga sp.
ACGTAAACATTCAGCAAGCGCAGGCCAATGCGTAGCGTCACCGACGATGGCCGGAGTCTTGTCCAGACGCCGAGGTCTGCCGTGATGTTGGCCTCACGCATCGAGCCCGTTGTCCGGCGCTCCCACCTTCTCAGAGGCGCCGGTACTCTGGCCGGCGACCAGCAGGTTCTTTACACCCCGGACGGTTCATCTCAAACCACATTCGCGATCACTACCTGCCGCGTAGCCTCATCAGCGGCAAACACATGCTCCACGCGCAGCGATGCGAGCGTGATGTCTTGCGGTGTGCCAAAGGTCGAAAACATGCTGAAGAACGCCAGCTCACCAAATCCGGTGGCGAAGCGGGTCGTGAGGACGGGCGCCATTTGGCGTGGCCAAGGGGCGAGGCGCTTGTTTCCCAGGCGCTGCTGAATTTGCGCGGCCAAGCGCTCCACGCGTGGAACGAGTTCGGGCGCCACGCTGGCGTCGTCGCGCAAATGCGCGAGCAGGGCAGGCGCGACTTCTTCGAGGTTGGTCATGTGCCGCGTCATGCCTTCGGGGTGCAGCATGGCGTCGACCATGTTGATGGGTTGCTCCGGTGGCAGCTGTGCGATCCAGGGCATGAGCGTGATGGCCATCCAGCGCGCGCCTTGGTTCATTTGCAAGATGTTCCATGCGGCGTCCATCACCATCGCGGGCATCGGATCATGCACGGCCAGCAAACGCCCCAGGGCCTCGCGAACGGGAGCGAGCACGGCATCGCCCAGCTCGCTGCCCCGATACACGGGCGCAAAGCCCGCTTGCTGCAAGGCCACATTGCGCAAGGCCAAGGGCGCCTGCAGTTCACTCAGCCAGGCGAGCAGCAGCTCACGGCTGGGCTGCGCGCGGCCGCTTTCCACGAAGCTCACATGCCGCTGGCTCACCCCCATGCGCAGCGCCAGCTCCAACTGGCTCAGGCGCCTGGATCTGCGCGCTGTCTGCAATGTGGCTCGAAGACTGGCTGATGAATCGGCTTGCATGCCCGCATTCAATCACAGGCCCTCATGCGCGCAATTACCTGCAACGTAATTGCATGGATTCAAACCTCCGCACACACTGCTTTCACCACGAAAGGAACCCTCATGAACAAAGCTCTCTTGATCGCCGTTTTCGCTGTCTTCAGCGCATTGACGGTCTACACCATGGTGCATTACGGCGGCCTGATCCCATGGCTGCTTTTCTATACCCGCGATCCAGCCAGCTGGCAGATTTTTGCGGATCTGCTGATTGCCATGTGCCTGCTCTTGGTCTTCATGAAAAAAGATGCCGAGGCCACAGGCCGCCCTTTCTGGCCGTGGGCGATCTTCTCGATCACCTGCGGCTCGTTTGGCCCGCTGCTGTACTTCATCACTGCGAAGAAGAAGGCATGAACGCGCCTTTGGCATTCATCTGGGCGAAGGCCAAGACGTGGTGAACTTCCTGACCGTTCACAGATACCGCACACCCTGCCGAGCCAGCTCCTGTTGCACCGCCGGGATCGATACCTCATCCAGCGCCACGCTGTCCTTGACCGACAGCGCGGCGGCGATGCCGGCGCCCTGGCCGGCGACGGCGCAACAGGCCATGTTGCGGGTGGCGGCGTGGCTGATGCGGTCGCCACCGATGGCGCGGCCGGTGACCAGCAGGTTCTTCACGCCCCTGGGCAGCATGCAGCGGTAGGGGATCTGCATGTAGCGGCCGGTGGTCGGCAGGATCAGGATGCCGTAGCCGTCGATGAATTCGGGGTAGATGCCGATGCTGTCGTCAAAGCGGCCCTGCTCGCGCACGTCTTGTTCGGTGAGGTTGTAGACGGCGTCGATCTTGCGCGTGTCGCGGATGCCGACGGTCATGCCGAAGTTGCGCAGCCGGGCGTTTTCACAGCCGGGCGTGAAGCGCTTGAGCGCTTCGATGGCGAGCATGGCCTGGGCGCGGCCTTCGATCTCGTTGCGCGTCATGCTGTCCGGATCGGTACCGTCGCAGCCGGCCAGGTGCACCAGGTTCATGTAGGTCAGCTCGCCGCTGTCGAGCATGGCGCCCCAGGTGCCAGCGATGGTGGTGAGGTGCGCGGGGATGATGCCGGCCTCCAGCGCCTGGGCGAAGGGCTTCTTGAGGAAGGGAGAGAACATCTTGTCCTCCTTTCCCGAGGTCTCGATCTTCCATTCGCCGGTGGCCCAGTCGGCATAGGTCTGCGGGTCGGCGCGCACGCCGGCCATGAAGCGGGCCTTGTCGACACCGGCGAGGTGGAACATGACCGAGGCGGCCTGCATCTGTTCGACGGGCGTGGTGTGGGTGGGCGCGCCGGCGCGGTGCGCGATGTCGGCGTCGCCGGTGGCGTCGATGATGCGCCGGGCGAGGATGGCTTCGCGCCCAGCCTTGCTCTCGACGATCACCCCCTGGATCGCGTCGCCTTCCATGATCGGCGCGACCACCAGGCGGTGCAGCATCGGGTGGATGCCGGCTTCCTGCACCAGCTTGTCGGCCACCAGCTTGAAGCCTTCGGAGTCGATCTCGTAGGAGAGCGATTGCGACTCGGGCGTGGCGGCGCCCATGGCCTTGGCGCGCTCTTCAAACTCCCAGCCGATGCCCATGGCCTCGACGGTCTTCTCGTGGCGGTACCAGGCCAGTCCTTCGACGCCGACCACGGTGATGTTGCCGCCGAAGCAGCCGAATCGCTCGACCAGGGTCACCGACACGCCGACGCGTGCCGCGGCCAGTGCCGCCGCCAGGCCGCCCGGGCCGGAGCCCAGCACCAGCACGTCGCACTGGTGGATCACATCGATCTCGCGCGCGGGTTCTTGAATGCGAAGGGTGGTCATGGTCGGGGCGCAATTGACGAAGAATGTAAAGAGATGTAACCTATGTCGATGGGTACTTTAGCAGTAGTTAGCCTCAAGGGAGGCAGCGGAAAGAGCACATTGGCGACCAATCTGGCCGCTTACCTGGCTCGCCGCACCGACTCCATCACGCTGGGTGACCTTGATCACCAGCAGTCCATGCGGGTGTGGCTGTCTCGTCGGCCTTCCGCCGCACCCCGGATCATCGGGTGGGTGGGCAACTCGGTAGGACTGGCACGCCCTGCCATTGGCACGCAGCACCTTGTGCTCGACACGCCCGGTGGTCTGCATGGGCTGGGGCTGGCCCGGGTGGTGATGGTGGCTGACGCTATCCTGTTGCCGGTGGGCGGTTCGGTATTTGACCGCGAATCGTCTTCGGAGTGCTGGAATGAGCTGCGCAACCACCCCAGAGTGGTCAACGGCAAATGCCGTGTGGCTGCTGTTGGCATGCGAATGGACTCGCGAACCAGCGTGGATCAGATCACCGCAGAGTGGGCATCCAGTGTGAACATTCCGTACATCACGTCCTTGCGCATGGCGCAGATTTATGTGCGAGCGGTCGAGAACGGGATCAGCATATTTGACATGCCCCAGAACGTGGGTCAGGTCGATCGTGATCAATGGAGACCGCTGTTGGAATGGGCTGAACCGGTTTTCTTTCCGAAGTCCAACCAGAGCATCGAACTTCACAACATGCAGAAGTCGGGCAAGGTCGTGCTCCTGCGTCCGGTGGATTCCTGGCCGATGGGAGGGCGAGCATCGCGCTTTGCCGAACAGGAGAACGCTGCCGTCGCTGACCGGACAAGCCTTTTGTCGCGCCTGCTGCCAGGCCTTCTTTTGCGCAGGCGCTGAGCCGGTCGGTTGGTGGTCCCGACGGGGCATCAGGACTTCGGCTTGAGGTTCTCCGGGTCGTACAGCGGGCCGTAGCCCACTGCCTCGACCCGCACCGGGTAGACGTCGGCAAAGTACTGGATCTGCAGCTCACGCCCGACCAGGCAGAACTCGCGCGGCAGGTAGGCCAGGGCGATGTTCTTGCCGATGGTGGGGCCAAAGGCGATGCTGGTGGTGTAGGAACGGCGGCCGAGTTCGTCGATCAGCGTGGCGCCAGTGGCGGGGTCAAGCACCGGGCAGCTGCCCACCGGGTAGCGGGCCACGCCGGCGCTGTCGATGTTGTCCGTCATCACCAGGGTGCAGAGCATGGCGGGCTGCTGCGCGCGCTCGCGGAACGCCAGGTGGGCCGCCTTGCCGTGGAAGTCCGCGGCCTTGACCTTGGGGCGGGCCAGGTCGCACTCGTACAGGTTGTATTCGGTCAGCAGGTCGGCGTTTTGCA
>JBIIQD010000305.1:0-4160 GCA_044342265.1 Hydrogenophaga sp.
AACGTTGAGGTGAAAGGCAACCTCGGTCATGGACAGCGAGGCCCCATCAGGCGCGGCGAACGCTTGTGGCAGAGCGAGGCTTGGCGACCGCTTTGGGGGCGGGCGCCTCGGCCAACTCGGCCAGGTATTGAACCAGCAAAGGGACTGGGCGACCCGTCGAGCCCTTGGCGGACCCGCTCTTCCAGGCCGTCCCGGCGATGTCCAGGTGGGCCCATGGCGTATCGCCGACGAACTTTTGCAAGAACTTGGCGGCAGTGACCGCCCCACCTGCGCGGCCAGCGACGTTGCCCATGTCCGCGAAGTTGGACTTCAGACCATCGGCGTACTCGTCGTCCAGTGGCAGGCGCCAACAGAGATCCAGCGACTTTTCACCAGCGCTGAGCAGCGCATCGGCCAGATCGCTGCGATTGGCAAACAGCCCAGATCGGACACCACCCAGGGCGATCACGCAAGCGCCTGTCAGCGTGGCGATGTCAATCATGCACCGGGGCTTGAAGCGGCTCGCATAAGTCAGCGCATCGCACAAGATGAGTCGACCTTCTGCATCGGTGTTGAGAATCTCAATGGTCTGGCCACTCATGCTGGTCACCACGTCACCGGGCTTGATTGCGGTGCCATCCGGCATGTTTTCGCACGCCGGGATGAGGCCGACGACGTTGATGTCTGGCTGCAGCTCGGCCAACGCGGCGAACGTGCCCAACACGCTGGCCGCGCCCCCCATGTCGAACTTCATCTCGTCCATTTCCGCCGCTGGCTTGATCGAAATGCCACCGGTGTCGAAAGTGATCCCTTTGCCCACCAGCACTGCCGGTGCGCTGCCTTTGGGGCCGCCCTGGTACTGCATGACGATAAACCGAAGCGGCTGTGCCGATCCCTGCGCTACCGCCAAAAACGCGCCCATGCCCAGTGCAGCCACTTCTTTTGGACCCAGCACCTGCGTCTTGATCTTTGCCTTGCGCCCAAGCTTGCGCGCCACGTCGGCGAGGTGATCGGGTGTGGCGTGGTTGGCGGGTCGATTGGCCCACTCCCGTGCCAGTTCAACGCCAGCCACGAGAGCATGCCCCATCTTGAAACTTGAGCGAGCGGCCGAAGCGTCCTTCACGCCCACAAGCACTTGAACGATCTCACGCGCTTTGGCCGAAGGTTTGGTGGCCACATACGCATAGGTGGCATCGGCGACAGCACACATCGCATGTTGGGCTGCCTTGGCACTTTCGGGCAACAAGGACAGCACCATGCCGAGCTTCTTGAGGCCAGGGGCTTTGGCCAAAGCCACGCCAGCCAAGACGGCCTTGCGCACGGCCGCATCACCACCATCACCCGCACGAACCAGCACCAAACGAGTGGCTTTGACTCCCACAGGTCGGTAAACGAAAAGGCTCTTGCCTGCACCAGACTCCAAATCACCCCGACGCAACACCTCGCGCAACAAGCCGCCTAGCGGATCGATCCCTTCTTGCAACTTGATGTCGTCTGGCACCAGAACGATCAGGGCGTCCAGCGAAGCTTGAGCGGCCTGAGCAAGCGAAAGGGATTTGAGTTCAAAGTCCATAATTGCGTATTCCTCGTTTGATTCAATGTTATTCCATTCCTCCATCCGAACCGAGCTGGCCAGAAGTTTTGGCGCCACGCTGGTGGTGTTGTTCACCATCGTGCTCACGGTTCTGTTGATCCGTACGCTGGGCTTGGCCTCGCGTGGCAGCGTCAACCCGGAAGAAGTGATGCTGGTGCTGGGCTACACGGTCCTGGGCTACACACAGACCATCCTGACACTGGCGATGTTCATCGCCATCGTTTCCACGCTCTCTCGGATGTACCGTGACAGCGAGATGATCATCTGGCTGGCCAGCGGTCGTTCACTGGGCGGATTCATCAGCCCAGTCATGCGCTTCTCGTGGCCCGTCTTGTTGGTGATTTCGCTCATGGTGTTGTTTGTCTGGCCATGGGCCAATCAGCAGACTGCGGCCTTGCGCTACCGTTTTGAGAACCGCAGCGACCTGCAGCGCATTGCCCCAGGTCAGTTCCAGGAGTCCTCCAGCGGGCGACGCGTGTTCTTCATTGACAAAGATTCCACAGAAGGCACTGAAGGCCGAAATGTGTTCATCTCCAGCATCGAGAAAAACGGCACGGAGACCGTGACATCAGCCGCCTCCGGGAGGATCGAGTGGCGGGGTGACCAGCAGTACCTGATGCTCAACCAAGGGCAGCGCCTGGAGAACGACCCTGCCACTGGCCGCATCAAGGTGAGCCAGTTCGAAACGTATGGCGCCCAGATCGGGGAAGCATCCGTTTTGACGGGAGGGGTGCTGGCACTGAGGGCGCGAAGCAGCCTTTCGTTGATTCGCGACCCGACCACGGCCAACCTGGGCGAGATCAGCTGGCGCATCGGTCTGGCATTGACCGCCTTCAACCTGGCGTTGCTGGGGGTAGCGACCACGGTGAGCAATCCGCGCGCGGGGCGCAGCGGAAATCTGTTGTTCACACTTTTTGCCTTCATGGTGTACTTCAATTTGCTCAACGTGGGACAGCGCTGGGTCACGGCCGGACAGGTGAACTGGCTGGTGTTCACGGTGGTTTTGCATGGGTCGGTGTTTTTGATGAGTGCGTTGTGGCTGGCCAAGCGACACCACAACTTCCAATGGCGCAACTGGCTCAGGAGATCCTCAGAACGCGGGCTCGAAGCTGGAGCGTCTGCATGAAAACCATCCGGCGGCTGATCTACGGCGAGGTATTGATTGCGACCAGTTTTGTGTTGATGGCTTTCTTGTCGCTGTTTTTCTTTTTTGATTTTGTTGAAGAGCTGGGCGCGATCGGAAGGCCTTCGCGCCTGGACCCACAGTTCATCTACGGAATTCGGCACGCGCTGCTGTACGTCGGTCTCCTGATGCCCAACCGCGTCTATGAGTTGCTGCCCATTTGTGTGCTGATCGGATCGGTAGCGGTGTTGGCCCGACTTGCCCAGAGTTCTGAGTACACCATTTTGCGAACCAGCGGGCTGGGGCCCTGGAAGGCGTTGCGAACGCTGTTGGGGCTGGGCCTGATCTTTGTGGCTCTGACCTTCGTGATCGGAGACTATGTGGCACCCACCGCCGACAAGACCGCCCAATTGCTCAAAGCCCGCTATCAAGGCAAGCTGAGCCTTGGACAGACTGGCGCCTGGCTCAAGGAGCGGCAGGCTTACAGCAATTTTTCAGTCAATGTGGGCTCTCTTTCCCCCTCCGGTGAAATCGGCGAGGTCAGGATTTTCGAGTTCGACAACCAGGGACTTCTCGTTTCCACCCTGGAGGCCGAGCGAGGGCAGATCGAGCCAGACAACTCCTGGAAGCTGCAGGATGTGACAAGGCGTGAATTCGATGTGGCGGGCCAGCAGTCGGCCAAAATCGTGCGCAGCCTGCATCAATCTTTTCTCTGGCCCAGCTCGATTTCGGCTGAAATGGTCTCGGTCGCGCTGCTCAAACCTGACCGCATGCGCGCGACCGACCTGTATGCCTATGTGAAGCACCTCGAGGCCAACGGTCAGACCGCACAACGCTACGAGATCGAGTTCTGGCGCAAAGTGTTTTACCCCCTCTCTTGTCTGGTGATGGTGGTCCTGGCCCTGCCGTTCGCCTATCTGCACTTCCGGGCCGGCGGCATCACCGGATATGTGTTTGGCGGGGTGATGATTGGCATCAGCTTCTTCCTCCTCAACAACGTGTTCGGCTACATCGGCAATCTCAACCAGTGGCAGCCCTGGCTGGCGGCGGCTTCGCCTTCGATCATTTACTCCTTTCTGTCACTGGGCGCTTTTGGCTGGCTCGTGCTCAGGCGCTAGGATGAAACAACCCCCACGCTCTCTCAGTTTGCTCCCACCCGAGCGGGTGCGTCAGCGGCTTCGGGCGGCCGGGCGCCACTGACATGCTGGGCGTCATCGTATTTGCCCATGGGTCGCGGGACCCCCTCTGGCGAGCCCCCGTCGAGTCGGTGGCCCGGCAAATCAGACTGGCCGACCCGAGGGTCAGTGTGGCTTGCGCCTACCTTGAGCTGTGTGAACCCGATCTGCCGATAGCGGCGGCTCAGCTGGTGGCCCAAGGCGTCACCCACCTCCGGGTTCTGCCACTTTTCTTTGGCATGGGCAAACACGCTCGGGAGGATTTGCCGGCGCTGCTGGATCAGCTGGC
>JBIIQD010000306.1:0-4153 GCA_044342265.1 Hydrogenophaga sp.
CAGGGCATGAAGTTCATCCCCAGCATCGCCGATGCCGACTACAACTACGTGCGCAAGATGTACGCCACCATCGGCCAGCCGCAGTACGCCGCCTTCGTGGGCGATTGATCCTCCTGCCACCGCACCACCATGTTGAACACGTTCTCGCCCGCCGCAACGCTGGTGGGCGGCCGGGTTGTGCCCGAGGCCGACATTCTTGAAGCCCAAGCTCAGCCCGCCGACCTCTGGGTGCGCGACCTGACCAAGCGTTTTGATGCCGCCCAGCCGGTGCTTGACGGTGTGGCCTTCCAGGTGAAGGCGGGCCAGCGGGTCGCGCTGATCGGGGCCAACGGCGCGGGCAAGTCCACGCTGCTGCGCTGCTGCATGCACCTGATCCGGCCCGATGCGGGCGAGGTGCGGCTGTTCGGCACGCCGCTGGCGGGTCTTGACGCCCAGGCGCTGCGGCGGCTGCGCGCCCAGGTGGGCTTCGTGTTTCAGAAACACAACCTGGTGCCGCGCCTCTCGGCGCTGTCCAATGTGCTGCACGGGGCCTTGCCCCGCACGCCGCTGGCACGCGCCTGGCTGCAGAGCCTGGCCCCGGCGGCGCTGCGCGAGGAAGCCATGGTCTGCCTGGAGCGCGTGGGGCTGTCGCACGTCGCGCTGCGCCGTGCCGACAAACTCTCGGGCGGTCAGTCGCAGCGCGTGGCCGTGGCGCGCGCTCTGATGCAGCGGCCTCGCCTCATCGTCGCCGACGAGCCGGCGGCCAGCCTGGACCCGGTGGCCGGCGACGAGGTCATGTCGCTGTTTTCCGGGCTGGTGAAAGGCCAGGGCCTGACCATGATCTTCACCTCCCACGACCTGGTGCACGCCGTGAAATACGCCGACAGGGTGATTGCTCTGCAGCGCGGCGAGATCGTGCTCGACGCACTGAGCCACGAGATCGACGTCGCCGAACTGAGAGCCCTGTATGCCTGAGCACACCGCCACACCGGTTCTGCGCGCCTTGCCGGACCGTTTCGAGCGCACCAGCCCGACCAGCTTCATGCTCTGGTTCACCGTGCTCGGCTTCTTTGCCTGGTCGGTCAACAAGACCGGTGTCTCGTTCAGTGATCTCTGGGGCGGCATTCCGCAGATGACGCGGCTGGTGGGCGAAATGCTGCCGCCGTCAACAGCCCGGCTGGAGGCCGTTGGCTGGGCGCTGCTGGAGACCTTTCAGATGGCGTTCGTGGGCACGGTGGTCGGCGTGTTGCTCAGCGTGCCCATCGCCGTGCTGGCGACGCCGCACCTCTCGCCGCACCCGCTGGTCTACCACGCGGCGCGCAACCTGATTGCCTTTTTCCGCACCGTGCCCGACCTGGTGTGGGCGCTGCTGTTCGTGGTATCGGTGGGTCTGGGGCCGTTCGCCGGCACCCTGGCCATCGTGATTGACAAGCTCGGGTTCTGTGGCCGGTTCTTTGCCGAGGCGATGGAGGAGGTGGACCGCGGGCCTCAGGAGGCGCTCTCGGCCATGGGCGCGAGCCGCCTGTCGCTGATCATGTGCGCGGTGTTCCCCGCCGCCATGCCGTCGTTCATCAACACCTCGCTGTTCAGCCTGGAGAAGGCCACCCGTTCGTCGGTGGTGCTCGGACTGGTGGGGGCGGGCGGCATCGGTATCGAGCTGAAGGTGGCGATGGACCTGTTCAACTACGACGAGGCGGCCACCATCATTCTGGCCATCTTCGCACTGGTGGTGCTGGTGGAGCGATTGAGTGCACTGCTGCGTCGCAAGGTGCTGTGATCAAGGGCCGGCGCCTGGGGACGGTTTGGTTCCCTGGGTGCCCAGAAACGCGGCCATGACCTCCAGCTCTGCGCCCAGCGCAAGACGATAGGACGGGTCTTTGGGAGCGTTGCCGCTGATGTAGCCCAGGTCGGCCTGCAGCAGCCCATCGACCACCGACAGGTTGCCCCAGCCGATGACTTCGTCGCGCCAGAGCAGGGGCAGGGCGTAGTAGCCGCGCACACGTTTGGCGGGCGGCGTATATGCCTCAAAGCGATAGGCCCAGCCCCAAAGGCGCTCGAAGCGGTCACGGTCCCACACCACCGGGTCGAAGGGGGCGAGCAGGCGCACGCGGTCTTCCACCTTCCAGCGGCGCGAGGCCGGGTCTTCGCCGTCTGGCCAGTACCAGCGCACGCCGTCCACTTCTGCACAAGGCAGGCGCTGCGTGGCGCGCTGCAGGGCGGCGCGCAGCTGCCCTTTCCACTGGGGCACGGCGTGCTGGAGCATGGCCACCAGTTGCCGCAGTCCGGGTTGTGGCAGGGGTGCGTACTTCATCACCAGCACGTCCACCAACTGGTCCAGCACAGCGGCCACATCTTCCGGCGCAGTCTGTGGCTGGTGCGCCGCGTAGAGACGGATGCCACCCTCGCGCCGCGCCACGCGCAGCAGGCCGCGGTAGTGCATGGCGTCGAGCAACTGCGTGCTGGCCTTGGACTGTCCACCGAAACCGTTGGTCGTGTGACCGTGGGCGAAGTGCGCGTCGACCTCGCGCGGGTGCGCCTCGCCGCGCGTGTGCACGAAGTGCCACACCGCTTCGGCCTGCGCCCAGCGTTCGGCCGGCCATTCGCGCAGCGCGCTGCGCGGGTGCATCAGCGCGTGCAGCTTGGGCGTGACGAAGCCGTAGTTGACGAAGAAGTCTTCCTCCACGTCGAGCGTCGTGTAGCGACGTTCCAGGTCTCCGACCTTGTAGCCCTGGACGCGGTGGCGCAGCGTCAGGTCCTGCGCGCGGGCCGGTGCGCGGATCGGGTCGGCCTGCACGAAACCCAGCCGCGCGATGGCCTTGGGCAGCGTGGTGGGCGTGAACAGGCTGCGCGCCACGGCGTGGTGGCGCAGGTGGGCGAGGGTGATGGCGGCCATGCGCCATCATGCCGGAGTCAGAGCGCGGTTCTGAGCGTCCAGATTTCAGGAAAGAGAACGACTTCCAGCATCTTGCGCAGGTAGCTCACGCCACCCGTGCCGCCGGTGCCGCGCTTGAAACCGATCACCCGTTCGACCGTCGTGACGTGGCGGAAGCGCCAGAGGCGGAAGGCGTCTTCCAGGTCGGTGAGTTCTTCGCCGAGCTGGTACAGGTCCCAGTGTTGCTTCGGGTCGCGGTAAACCTGCAGCCAGGCCTGCTCGACTGCGTCGCTGGCCTCGTAGGGCTGCGTCCAGTCGCGCTCGGTGTGCGAGGCCGGCACGGCAATGCCGCGACGCGCCAGCAGGCGCAGGGATTCGTCGTACAGCGACGGTGCCTCAAAGGCTACCTGCACCATGGCCGCGCGCTCCGGGTGGTGCGCGTGCGGCTTGAGCATCGCGGCATTCTTGTTGCCCATCGCGAATTCGATGCAGCGGTACTGGAAGCTCTGGAAGCCGCTGGATTGGCCGAGGTAGGGGCGCACGGCGCTGTACTCGGGCGGCGTCATGGTGGCGAGCACGTCCCAGGCGTGTACCAGCTGTTCCATGATTTTGCTGACGCGCGCCATCTGCTTGAAGGCGGCGTTGAGTTCGTCGTGGGCGATGTTGCGGATCGCGGCGTGCAGCTCGTGCAGCATCAGCTTCATCCACAGTTCGCTGGTCTGGTGCTGCACGATGAACAGCATCTCGTCGTGGGCGGGCGAGAGCGGCTTCTGTGCGTTCAGGATCGCGTCGAGCTGCAGGTAGTCGCCGTAGCTCATGTCGTGGCTGAAGTCGAGCTGCGCCTTCTCGTCGCGCACGATCGCTTCGGTGGCCGAGGTCGGCGTGCTGGTGTCGTGGTACGGGCAAGTCATGGCGTCTCCCCTCAGGTCACCGCATGTTTGCTGTTGAACTCGGCGCGCTTCCACTCGCCCGATTCGAGCACCTGTTTCAGGTGCTCGACCGCGTTCCACACGTCGGCAAAACCGATGTACAGCGGTGTGAATCCGAAGCGCAGGATGTCTTGGTGCTGCCCGCCGTCACCGGCGCGGAAGTCGCCGATCACGCCGCGCGCGATCAGCGCCTGCACGATGGCGTAGGCCCCTTCGTCGCGCGTCAAACACACCTGCGATCCGCGCTGCGCATGCTCGCGGGGCGTGGCCAGGCCCAGGCCGTGACCTGTGCAGCGCTCTTCCACCAGCGCGATGAAGAGGTCGGTCAGCGCCAGCGACTTGGCGCGCAGCGCGGCCATGCCGCCCAGGGGTT
>JBIIQD010000307.1:0-4152 GCA_044342265.1 Hydrogenophaga sp.
AGGCTGTCCAAAAGTTTGCGCGCCCGGGGATCTTCCAGGGAATCCACATACACCACGGCACCAAACCGGCGCGGATCGTGCAGCCTCAGGGTGCCCCGGCTTGTCTGCATTTCAAGATGGTCATGCACACCGCGCGGCGGCAACTCGCCAGAGAACTGCAGACTGCCGGACATGCCCAGATGCACCAGCAACAGGCCCTGATTCAGACGAAGCAACAAGTACTTGCCCCGTCGATCCACCGCCACGACCTGCCGCCCGACCAGCATGCCCACTTCGCAACCCAACGGCCAGCGCAAGGGTTTCCCCATCTCGAACCGCAAGACCCGGGCCCCCGCAATGCGGTCGGCGAAACTCCGTCGGGTGACCTCAACCTCGGGCAATTCGGGCATTTCGACACTCTCCGGGTATTCGGGGAACGACTGGACCATCCTTCGACTCAGATGCCTGGCTTACCAGACCATTCCATTATCATGATCCGATGACCACTCAGCTCGCACCCTGGCCTCCCCAATCTCGGCACCAGCCTGTGCGCAGTTTGCTGTCCAGCAGCCTGTTGTGCATAGGATTGCTGTCTTTCGGCACATTGTCGTGGGCCCAATCCGCGGCATCGACAGAGCCGCCGGTGAACAATTCCACGCTGAGCGCGCCTCTGTTCTATCAGTTGCTGCTCGGCGAACTCAATGTTTCGGCCGGCGAGGCTGGCACGGGCTATTCGCTGATTCTGGATGCTGCAAAAAAACAAAACGACCCAGCTTTGTTTCGACGCGCCGTGGAAGTTGCGCTGCAAGCGCGTTCGGGCGACGCTGCGCTGGGTGCAGCGCGTGCCTGGAATCAGGCGATTCCAATGTCTCCGGACGCCGACCGGTTTGAGCTGCAAATACTGCTGGCGCTCAATCGCGTGGGCGAGACGGGTCCAGTCCTGCGCCGACTGGTCGAACAGGCGCCAGCGCCAACGCGCAACGATGCCATCAACGCCATCCCGCAGATCTACGCGCGCGTGGGTGACAAAGCGACCGCTCTGCAGGTGGTTCGCGAAGCGCTGGCCCCGACGCTCAAACAGCCAGCACATGCCGCAGCCGGCTGGACCACCATTGGTTTCATGGAACTGTCGGCGGACAAGTTGCCTTTGGCCCTGGCATCCGCGCGCAGCGGCCACGCCGCCGAACCCACCTCGCCTTTTCCAGCTCTGCTGGCGGTCGAGTTGGTCGAACGGGGGCAGACCAGCGCGGAGTCGGTGATCAAGGGCCAGCTGAAAGCCAGCCCGCTGGGCCCTGGTAGCGCTTCGTCCGTTGCCATGGCGTATGCGCGCCTGCTGTTTGACCTGCAGCGATCGACCGAGGCCAAGGGCCTGCTGGAGAATTTGACAGGCCTACAGCCGGACACCCTGGAGCCCTGGTTGCTGCTGGCCACGTTGCAGGTGCAAGAAAAGCGCTTGCCGGCTGCCACCCGCTCGCTGCAGACCTACATGGGGCTGGCACGCCAGTCCAACGACGAACGTGCATCACGGGGACTGACGCAGGCCTATTTGCTGATGGCCCAGATCGCCGAGCAACAAAAAGACTTCTCGGCCTCCGCCGCCTGGCTGGACCGGATAGAAAACGCCGACGACATCATGGCCGCCCAGATGCGCCGTGCCTCGCTGCTGGCGCACCAGGGGCAGATGGGGAAAGCCCGGGCCTTGCTGCGCAACCACCCGGAGCGCCGCCCAGAAGACGCCCGGTTGAAGTTTGTAGCAGAGGCGCAGCTGTTGCGGGATTTCAAAGAGTGGCAAAAGGCCTTCGAGGTCTATGGTGAGGCCGTGACCCGCTTTCCCAGCGACGCCGATTTGTTGTATGACCAGGCCATGATGGCCGAGAAGATCAATCGCGTTGACGAGATGGAGCGTCTTTTCCGCCAGGTCATCGTGGTCAAACCAGACCACCACCACGCTTACAACGCCTTGGGCTACTCGCTGGCCGATCGCGGACTGCGCTTGCCAGAAGCCAAACAACTGATCGAAAAGGCGGTGTCCATGGCACCCGATGACGCCTATATTCTGGACAGCCTGGGCTGGGTGGAGTTCAAGCTGGGCAATACGGCCAAAGCGCTGGAGATACTTCGGATAGCCTATGAAAAGCGACCCGATGCAGAAATCGCCGCGCACCTGGGTGAAGTACTCTGGTCTAACGGCGCAAAAGAGCAGGCCCTGAAGATCTGGCGCGAAGGTTTGTTGCTGGCCAACGACAACGAAACCTTGCTGGGTACGCTGCAGCGATTGCGCGTCAATCCATGACCTGTGTGGTCTCCCGGCGTGGCGCCGGGCGTGTTCTGGGTCTGGCCAGCCTGGCACTGTTGGGCGCTTGCGCCACCCCTCGTGCCCCGGTTTTATCCACACCCGAAGAGGCGCGGTGGGCAGGCCGCTTTTCGCTCAAGGTCCTGAGCGATCCACCCCAGTCGTGGACGGCAGGTTTCGAATTGAGCGGCTCTGCGACCATGGGCGAATTGCTGCTGAATTCACCCTTGGGCAACCAGCTTGCAGCGGTTCGATGGTCGCCAGAACGAGCGGAGATGCAACAGGGCGACCGCTTGTCTCAGTACCCTTCTTTGGACAGCCTGAGCGCCGAGCTGGGGGGGACGGCACTGCCGGTCGCGGCACTGTTTGACTGGCTTCGTGGGCAGCCTTCAATGGTTAACGGCTGGGACGCCGACCTCAGCCGCCAGCCCGAAGGGCGCATCGTCGCGCGCCGTTCAAAGCCTTTGCCTGGCGCCGAATTGCGTCTGATTGTTCAACCGTGATCGCTCCCGATACAGCGTTGACCCAGCTGTGCGGGGTGCCTGCGCCGGCCAAACTGAACCTGTTTCTGCACATCGTAGGACGGCGTGCCGACGGCTATCACCTGCTGCAGTCATTGTTCATGCTGATCGACTGGTGCGACACCTTGGACTTCGATCTTCGCCACAACGGACAGATCAGTCGCGAAGACATTACCTCGGGCGGGCTTCCGACGGTCGATCTATGCGTGCGGGCGGCGCGCGCGCTGCAACAGGCCACAGGTTGCACCCAGGGCGCCCACATCCGCCTGCACAAACGCATTCCCGCCGAGGCTGGCATGGGCGGTGGTTCATCGGATGCGGCCAGTTGCTTGATGGCGCTCAACCGCCTGTGGCAACTGGGCCTGACGCGCACCGAGCTGATGTCCATTGGCCTGGGCCTGGGTGCTGATGTGCCTTTTTTTATTGGCGGACGCAACGCTTGGGTCGAGGGCGTGGGCGAGCAGCTGACCCCTGTTTCTGTGCCAGCCGCCCAATTTGTCGTCATCAAACCCCCGTCTGGCGCCTCCACCCAGGCCATTTTCGGTGCGCCATCGCTGTGTCGTGACACAAAAACTGCTACAATCCAAGGCTTTGCTGCAAACGCCCAACCTGGGCTTCAGGAAACCGCAGAACGCATCGTGTGCGATCTGCAGAAAGTCCTGGCGCTCGGGCACAACGACCTGCAACCGGTGGCGCAAATGCTGTGTCCCGAAGTGGCTCAATGTCTGGAATGGTTGTCGGCCCGAGGTCTGCAAGGCCGGATGACGGGTTCGGGAACTGCGGTGTTTGCACAACTGCCGCAGGCAGTGGACCTCTCCGGTGCGCCGGTCGACTGGGTGGTTCACGAATGCGGCAACATGGATGCACATCCATTGCTGGGCTGGTGTACCGACTAAAATCGGTGTTCACGCAGCGCCGTCAGCGGATGCGTGACCTGCGACGTTTTTTTGGGGTGTGCGTGGCGCGCAAGCGTTGCGGATGTCCTGAGTAGGGGAGTCGCCAAGTTGGTAAAGGCACTGGATTTTGATTCCAGCATGCGAGGGTTCGAGTCCTTCCTCCCCTGCCACCCATTTTTGAAACAGTTTATGCGGCAGCGCCGCTGTCGGCCAGCGACCTGGTCGTTGAAACAGCCGGGAACACCATGCAAGTTCAGCCCCCTGATTTCATGATCTTCACCGGCAACGCCAATCCGGTGCTGGCCGCCGAGATCGCCCTTCACCTCAATACCCAGCTCGGAGCGGCCAACGTCGGCCGCTTTTCCGATGGCGAGGTGACCGTGGAGATCACGCAAAACGTGCGTGCGCGCGACGTGTTTGTGGTGCAGTCGACCTGCGCACCGACCAATGAGAACCTGATGGA
>JBIIQD010000308.1:0-4146 GCA_044342265.1 Hydrogenophaga sp.
CAAACGGCAGCTTGCCAAACCGCTGGCTCAGCGCCATCCAGCCGGCCACGGCGCCCGGTACGGTGACCGAATCGAGCCCGCGCTTGGGCGGCGTCGGCGCGTCGCTGCCGTACTTGCCGTGAAAGTACCCGGGCGTCCAGGCCTGCGGCGCGGTGCCGCTGGCGTTCAGCCCGTGCAGTTGCTGACCGTCCCAGAGGATGCAGAAGGCATCCGAGCCCAGGCCGTTGCTCACCGGTTCGGTGATGGTCAGCGCCGCAGCGGCGGCAATCGCCGCGTCCACCGCGTTGCCGTCTTGCAGCAGCATGCGCAAGCCGGCCTGCGCGGCGAGCGGGTGCGAGGTGCTGACCACATTGCGCGCGAACAGCGGCAGGCGGGTGCTGGCGTAGGGGTTGGGGCTTTGCAGGTTCATGCGGCGATTCTGCCGCTTCACCCGCAACCCTGCCCGCCTCTGCGCAACCGCAGGGTCGGGTTACGCCACCGTTACCCGCCGCTGCGCAGCAGCATCGCCGGGTTCAGCCGCATCTGCGCCAGCAGGTAGCGTGCACCCAGCCCCAAGCTGAGCGCACTCACACCCGCAGCGGTGAGCAGCCCGGTCCAGTACAGGCCGACCGGGCTCATGTCCAGCCGCCACTGCAGCAGCGCGGTGGCCAGCGCGCTGCCGGCCAGCAAGGCAAAGCCGCCGGTCACGGTGGCCAGCAGCACGTATTCCCACACCAGCACGCGCCGCAGCAGCGAATGGCGCGCACCCAGCGCGTGCATCACGGTGGCGTCGTAGAGCTGGCGGCTGCGGCTGGCGGCCACCACGCTGGCCAGCACCAGCAGGCTCGCGGCCAGGCACACACCGGCCACCACCGCCAACCCGCCACTGGCCCGGCCCATGAGGGCGCGGGTTTCGCGCAGCATCGACTCGGTGCGCGCGGTGGCGATGTTGGGCGCGGCGGCGGCCAGCCGGTCTTGCGCGTCCAGCGTGCCGTCGGGCGGCATCCAGGCCGCGCCCACGTGGCGGGTGATGAAGGGGTCGAGCACGCCGTCGCTGAAGATGGCTTCGAGCCACAGGCGCGACTGCATGCGCCGCTGGCTGTAGATGGCGCTCAGCTGGGCCTCCACCGGTGTGCCCATGATCTCGAAACGCAGTTTGTCGCCCACCTGCAGCCCGAGTTGGTCGGCCTCGCGGTCTTCCATCGCCACCAGCGGTGCGCCCGCATGGTCCAGCGGCCACCAGGCGCCGCGGTCGATCACCACATCGTCGAAGTTGCCGCTGCGGTTGCTGAGCTTGTGTTCGTCGCGCGACTCGCGGGCGCGCTCGCCGTCGTCGCTTTCCATCAGCGCCACGCCGTTCACCGCCACCAGCCGCCCCAGCACCAGCGGCGCGGTCTTCACCGCCTGCAGGTCGGGCGAGGCTTGCAGGGTTTCGCGCAGCAGGTCGATCTGCTCGGTCTGCACGTCGTAGAACACCAGCGCCGGTGCCTGCTCGGGCACGGTGTCGTTCACCGTGCGCAGCAGCGTCATCACCACCAGGGTGCAGGCCACCAGCAGGGTGAGCGCCGAACCCAGCGAGAGCAGCGCGGTGCGCAGCGGCGAATGGGGCTGCTGCAATCCGGCCAGCGCCAGTTGCAGCGGCAAGGGCAGGGCGGCGTGGTGCTGCAGGCGCGCGGCGAGGCGGCGCAGGCCGCGCGTGGCCAGATCGAGCACACCCAGCAGCGCAGCGGTGGTGAGCACAAAGGCCAGGCCAAAACGCGGATCGGGCAGCACCGCCACCAGCAGCGCCAGCGTGGTGCCCGCCACGGCGGCGGTGAACCACAGCGCGCGGCGCGGCGTGTGCAGGGCTTGCCCTTCAACCCCCCGGAACAGCGCGGCCGGGCTGACCGACAAGGCCCGCCCCAGCGCCGGCAGCGAAAACGCCAGCGCCGTCAACACACCGAAGACCAGCGCCACCAGAGCCGGTGCCCACAGGCTTTTCAGCAGCAGGGTCACCGGCAGTTTGTCGGCCGCGAGCTGCGCCCCGGCCAGCGCCAGCCCGAGGCCGAGCAGCACGCCCACCGCGCTGGCCAGCACCGCCAGTAGCAAGATTTGCAGCAACACAAAAGCGGCCAGCCGCCCGTCGCGCAGGCCCAGCGCGCGCAGTGTGGCCAGGCTGGTGAGCTTGCCCTGCAGGTAGGCCTGCACGCTGTTGAACACACCCAGTCCGCCGATGAACAGCGCCGAAAAGCCGATCAGCAGCAGGCCCGAGCCGATCTGCCCCAGCACCTCGGCCATACGGTCGCTGCGCTCTTCGAAGCTGCGGGTTTCGGCGTCCAGCGTGGGGAAGGTTTTCACGAAGCTGTCGCGCCATGCCGAGGCCACCTCATCGCTGCGCACGCGGTAGCGGTACTCCACCCGGCTGAGCGGCTGCACCAGGCCGGTGGCCATGAGCGCGCCTTCGGCCACCAGCACCGGCGCGGCGCCCCAGTCGGCGCGCAGGCTGCGGTCGGGCTGGCGCACGATCAGCGCGCGCACCGTGAGGCTCAGGTCACCAATGTCGATGCGGTCGCCGGTCTTCAGGCCCAGGCGCGTGGCGAGCGACGCGTCGATGGCCGCGCCCCATTGCCCGTCGCGGGCTTGCAACGTGTCGGCCAGCGTGCCCGCCGGTTGCAGCGCCACGCTGCCGTACAGCGGGTAAGCGTCGTCGGCGCTGAGCAGTTCGATCAGTTGCGCCCTGCCGCTCTCGGTGCGCAGCATGGTGCGCAGCTCGATCACGCGCGAGACCGTGCCGCGCTGCGCCATCCAGGCCAGCGCATCGGCCGGCAGCGGCGCCGGGGCTTCGATCTCCACATCGCCACCAAAGATCAGCCGCGCGTCGTCGCGCAGCGCGTCGGCCACCTGGCGGTACAGGCCGCCGCCCGCCGCCACCAGCGACACGCCCAGCACCAGGCAAGCCACAAAAATCCACAGGCGCCGGCCGCTCGCGCGCAGGTCGCGCCAGGCCAGGTCAAGCAGGAAGGGCATCGCGCGCCTCCGTGGGTTGCCGTGCAGGCGTCTCGTGCAACTGCCCATCGTGCAGGCGCAGCACGCGGTCGCAGCGCGCGGCAAAGTCCAGGTCGTGCGTCACCAGCACCAGGGTGGTGCCCAGCTCGCGGTTCAGGCTGAACAGCAGCTCGCGCACCGACTCGGCGGTCTGGTCGTCCAGGTTGCCGGTGGGCTCGTCGGCCAGCAGCAGGCGCGGGCGGTGCACCAGCGCGCGCGCAATCGCCACCCGCTGCTGCTCGCCGCCCGAGAGCTGGCTGGGCCGGTGGTGCAGCCGGTCGCCCAGGCCCACGCGGCGCAGCATGTCGGTGGCCGCCTCGCGCGCGCCGCTGGCGCCCGCCATCTGCAGCGGCAGGGCCGCGTTGTCCAACGCGCTCAGGCTGGGCAGCAGGTGAAAACTCTGGAAGATGATGCCCACCCGCTCGCGCCGCAGGTCGGCCAGGCTGTCGCTGTCCAGGCTGCCCAGGTCCACACCGTCCACCCGGATGCTGCCCGCAGCGGGCCGCTCCAGCCCGCTGAGCAACAGCAAGAGCGAGGTCTTGCCCGAACCCGACGGCCCGGCAATCGCCACGCGCGTGCCGGCCGCGATGCGCAGCGACACGTCGCGCAGCACCTGCACCTGCCGGGTGCCGATGGAATAGTGCATGGACAGGCCATCGGCCTCGATCAGGTGTTGGGGTGTGTTGGGCATGGGCGGTGTGGGTTGGCTCATGGGGAAGAGCATGCCTCAAGCCTCCAAGTTCCCGCCAGCGGCGCGCCGCATGCCCTTCAACGCGTCTGGAGGATGCAGGCACAGATAATTCAAGGCGGCTTTTTTGAACTGTTTTTACCCGAACCGGTCTGGCCATGCGTGGCTGGCCGCCGTGGCCCCTTCATCCGTTGGCGCTGCCGACCCTGAGGACACTGCTGTGATCGACCCCTTGATGATCGCGCTGGCATTTGCCGCCGGCTTGGTAGCGCACCTGCTCCGGCTGCCGCCCTTGCTGGGTTTCCTGGCCGCGGGCTTCGCGCTCAACGCGCTGGGTTTCGAGCGCACGGCGACGCTGGACGTCATTGCCAACCTGGGCGTGACGCTGCTGCTGTTCACCATCGGGCTGAAGCTGGACATTCGCACCCTGATGCGCGGCGAGGTCTGGGGCTCGG
>JBIIQD010000309.1:0-4122 GCA_044342265.1 Hydrogenophaga sp.
GGGAGCCTTTTGAACCCAGTGCGCGCGATCAGAAGTTCAGGCTGCCTGCGCGCACCATGTCGTCGGTGCACGCGCCAACGAACTCCATGTTGGAGCGGCGCACGGCCTGGGCGGTTTGCAGGTTTCCTTTGCGCACCACTACACGGGTCTCACTGCTCAGTTCCTTGTCGGTGATCTGGCGTTTCTGGCGGATGCGAACGGTTTCACTGCCATCGGGAGAAGTGCAGGAGCTGCGCCAGTCGAGCGCCAGGCCCTTGATCTCGACGTGATCGTCTTCGCAGTAGTAGTCGGACCGCAGGTACGGCTGCCACGTTTCCATCTGGGGAAACAGCAGGGCGTTGTGGCGAGCTTCCTTGCCGGGCTTGACCTTGTCTTTCTCAATGCACATGGCCATGGTGGCGGGCTTGGCCACCACGGTCTTGCGGTCGGCCGCCGTGCTTTCGCTGGTGATGGTGGCGCGCCAGCCGCCATATGGCAGGGTGGCGCTCAGCGGGTCGGCCGGATCGGGCTGGGGCAGGCTGTGGCCCAGCTTGAGGATCTGGTCGTCGCAGTCGTAAGGGCTGGTACAGAGGACTTCCAGCTTGCCATCCTTGAAGAACTGCCGCACCTGGACATAGTCTTCGCCCACTTCGCGACCCACCCGTTGTTTCCTGATCTGGGCGACCGCTTCGTCGTTTCCAGGATGGTTGATCACAAACAGCTGCTTGATGACGCCTTCCATCTGGTTGTACTTGAACAGACCTTCGTGGATGGCGGCCAGGCCGTCGTCGTCGTGCAGGTGCAGGCGCCCTAGGCCCTGCCATTGCCCCTGCTGCAGGTGGCCAACAAACTGGACGTTCAATTCGCCGTCCACGGTCAGCGTCTGAAGACCGAAACCCTCGGCCCAGCCATCTTTGCAGGCGCCGCTCCAAGTGACCTTTTCCTTGTCGGATGAGGAAGCGTCGCCGCTCAACCAGACGGCGCACCTGCCGTCGGCGGTGGGCAGGCGGTAGCCGGGACCGGCGCCGGCGGGCTTGGCGGTCGACGGGCTTTGGGCGCTGACCGCGCCGGCTGACAACAAAAGAAAAGCAGCAACGGCGGCGATGGACAAGCGCTTGGACATGTGTTCCTCCCCAATAGATATGCGAAGAATTATTCCAGATGGACGGGGCTGTTTCGGCTGGCAGACACCGGCGGATGAAGCGGGCGAGGCGCGCGCGCTGGCCTGACCCGCCAGCGTCAGGGCAAAAGTTCGCCAGTCCTTGTCATGTCGACGGTGCAGTCGCCGACGAACCGCGCGACCACGGTCCGGAGGTCGCGGGAGAGTTGCCGGCCGGCGCGGGTGCGCACTGCTTCGATCTCGCTTCGAACCTGATGGCCCAAGACGCTTCGCTCTAGCACGATGTGCGTGCGTTCGGAGGCGTCCGACGGCCGGCACTGGCTGGTCCAGGTCAGCGTGCCGTCCCGGAGCGTGACCGAGAGGTCGTCGCACGCGCGATCATTCTGCAGATGTTCCTGCCAGGCCGAGAACGACGGGAACAGCAGCGCACCCACGCGCGGCTCGCGGCCCGGGCGCACCATCGACGCGTCCAGGCAGACGCCGGTGACCGAGGTCCTGTCGCCCGAACGCCGCTCCAGCCGCCAGCCGCCGTGGGGCAGCAGGCGGTTCAGGTCGCCGCCGAGGTCGGGCGGCGCAGTGGTGTAGCCCTCGACCGCCGCCTCGCGGGCACAGTCGGCCTCGGGCCCGCACATCAGCACCGCCGCGCCGTCGCTGTAGAACTGCTGCACCTGCACCGCGCGGCGGCCCAGGTCGCGGCCAGTCTGGCGAAACACCTCGATCGGGCCGTTCTGCAGGTGGTCGGTCACGATCTCCTGAAACACGCCCTGCTCGATGTCGTTCTGGAACACGCCTTCGACCACGTGCAGCAGCTTTCCCTCGGCGTCCCAGTGGTGCAGGCGCCCCAGGCCGTGCCGCCGCCCGTCGCGCAGCGGGCCGACATAGCGGTGGCGGCTGCCGTCGGCGTGCACCCGCTCCAGGATACCCAGGCCCTGACCCAGGCCGTCGCGGCAGGCGCCGGACCAGCGGGCAGATTCGCCCGGCCGGGGTCCGGTCTCGGTGCTGACCCAGACGGCGCATCGGCCGTCTGTGGTCGGCAGGGTGTGGCCGCCAGGCCCGGCGGCCTGCGCCGCCGTGGCTGCGGTCAACAAAAAGACCGCTGAAGCGGCCAAAAAAGTGGAGCGTTGAATGGTCGATCTCCCGACTCTGGGCAGAGACGGATTATTCCTCGCCCATGTCACGCAGCAGCGCGCAACAGGAGCGGATCAAGTCATGGATCAAAGCGCCCCTTTGGTGTAGGATTTCAGTTGTATCAACTTGCAACAGAGGGCTTGATGAACGCTTTTTCCCGTGTTTCCTTTTGCCTTGCCCTGCTCGGCGCGAGTGTCACTGCTCTGGTTGCCTCGCCATCGAATGCCGCCGCACCTGCACGCCCAACGGCTGGCGCGCCAGCCGAAGAGGCAGGAAGCCATTGGGGCCTGGGACTGGTATTGACCACCTCGATGCAGCCTTATCGCGGCGTGGGCTCGCGCACACGCGTGCTGCCAGCCGTGCAATTCGAGAACGCAACGTTTCGCGTCATTGGCCCGATGGTCGATCTCAAGGTGCCTAAGGTGGGTCCCGTCCATCTGGCCTTGCGTGCTCAGTACTTGGACGAGGGTTTCAAGGCCAGCGACTCGCCGTTTCTGGCGGGCATGAGCGAGCGCAAGGGCGGTTTCTGGCTGGGGCTTCGCGCCGATTGGGACAGTCCGGTGGCGCACCTGGGGGCCGAGTGGATGGCTGATGGTGCAGGCAACAGCAATGGCCAGCACATCAAGTTGGTGGTGGACAAGCTGTTTCCAGTCGGACCGCGCCTGGGCGTAGCGCCACGACTGGGGTTGTTGTGGCAAGACAGCAAATACGTGAACTACCACTACGGTGTGCGCGCCTCCGAAGCGCGGGCGGACCGTCCGGTTTATGAAGGCAAGGCCGCCTTGAGCACGGAGCTGGGATTGCGGGTGTTTTACGGTCTGACCCCTTCGCAATCGGTGTTTCTGGACATGGGCAGCACCTCGCTGGGTTCGTCGATCAAGGACAGTCCCCTGGTTGATCGCAGTCGCGTATCGGGCGTTCGCGTGGGTTACCTCAACCGGTTCTGATCAACGGGTTGGAGTGCGGCGAGGCAGGCGCCTGAGTCTCCTGCGGCGGCTTGGCGTTGAACTACCATCAGCGCTATGCATTTCTTCGACGCCGACGCAACCCTTTCCGCCCTTCCCTTTGACCGCCTGATTCCCGCGCTGCGCGAACGCTTTGCGGGTGGCTGCGAGACACCGCCGCGCCATGTGCACGAGATCGTCAATCCGCTGGGCGAGGCGGGGCAGGACGCTACAGGTCGGCGCGTCACCTCGCTGATCATGCCGGCCTGGATTCCGGGCAAGTATTACGGCGTCAAGATTGTCAACATCGCGCCGGGCAACGCGCGCCGAGGAGTGCCGGGACTGCATGCGACCTACCTGCTGTTTGACGCGCGCACCGGCGTGCCGCTGGCGCAGATGGACGGCGACGTGATCACCGCGCGCCGCACCGCGGCCACTTCCGCCCTGGCAGGCTCGTACTTGGCGCGCGAGGAGTCGAAACATCTGGTGATCGTGGGCGCTGGGCGTGTCGCGCGGTTGCTGCCGGCGGCCTGGAAAACCGTGCGCCCGATCGAACAGGTCACTGTCTGGGCCCGACGCGAGAGTGAGGCGCAAGCCCTGGCGGCGCAGCTGCAGGCGGCCGGGTTTTCCGCCAGCGCGACCACCGACCTGCCCAGCGCCTGCGCTGCGGCCGACATCGTCAGCTGCGCCACCATGGCGCACGAGCCGGTGGTGCGCGGCAGCTGGCTGGCACCCGGCGCGCACCTGGACCTGATCGGCTCGTTCACACCGGCGATGCGCGAGGCCGACGACGCCTGTTTTGAGCACGCGCGCCTGTTCGTCGACACCGACGAGGCGCTGACCAAGAGTGGCGACCTGCTGGTGCCCATGCAACACGGTGTGTTCAGCGCCAACGAGCTGCGCGGCACACTGACCACGCTCTCGCGCGGCGTTGCGGTCGGTCGCAAGAGT
>JBIIQD010000015.1:0-15120 GCA_044342265.1 Hydrogenophaga sp.
ATCGACGCCGACCAGCCGCCCACCAACGGCAGCATCCTGTTTTTCGAAAGCGACGAGATCAAGGGCGTGGGCCGCGGCCACATCACCTCCACCTGCTTCAGCGCCGAGCTGGGCAAGTCCATCGGCCTGGGCCTGCTGCAGGAGGGCGCGGCGCGCATCGGCAGCACCGTGATCGCCGCCGCGCCGGTGCTCGGCCGCCAGTACCGCCTCAAGGTGGTCTCGCCGCATTTCCTCGACCCGGCGGGCAGCCGCTACCTCGACCCCGCGCCTGAAGCCACAGCCTCAACGCCTGCCACCACGCCCGCCACCGGAGCCGCCGCATGAGCGCCGCGCCTACGCCCCCCTCCACGCCCCCGCTGGTCGCCACCCGCGTCGGGCCGTTTACCGCCGACATGGCGCAGCGCCGACCCGACCGGCAGGGCCGGGTGCAGGTCAACATGCAGGCGAGTACGCTGCCTCAGCTGACCCAGTTCAGCACCTGGCTCGGCGGCTGGGACGCGCTGGCCGCGGCGCTGTCCCCGCTCATGCCGGTACCCGCCGCCACCGGGCAGACCGCCTCGCAAGGCGGCGATTGGGTCGCGCGCACCGGCCCCGAAGAGCTGTGGCTGATCGCCGCGCCCGGCTCGGCGCTGCCGGAGCAGGTCAAGGCCGCGTTGCCGCCCGACATCGGCCACAGCCTGGACCTCAGCCACGCGCGCTGTCGCCTCCGCCTGCAAGGCCCGGGCGCCGTGCCCACGCTGCAGAAGCTGTTTGCGCTGGACTTCCGCCAGCCGGCCTTCGGCGTGGGCGAGGTGCGCCTGAGCGGTGCCCACCACCTGCCGGCCCTGCTGCACCGCACGGCCGCCGATGCCTTCGACCTTTACCTGCACACCACCTACGCCCACGACCAGGTTGAGGGCCTGTTCGATGCCGCGCTGGAGTGGGGCGTCGAGTTGAGCATTGACGCGACCTGAATGAGCAACCACTACCTCAACGAAGAACAGCGGCGCCAGATCGAAGCCTGGCTGCAGGAGCCGATGGCCCGCAGCGAATGGCCGACCTGGCTGGTGATCGTCGCCGTCTACGGCACGTGGCTGGCGCTGATCCTGCTCTCGCCGACTCTGGGGCTGGCGCTGGCAACGCCCTTGCTCGCGCTGTTGGGCGCCTGGCATCTGTCGCTGCAACACGAGCTGATCCACGGCCACCCGACCCGCTCGATGCGCCTGAATCACCTGCTGGGCATGCCGCCGCTCTCGCTGTGGTACCCGGTCGGCGTCTACCGCACCTCGCACCTGCTGCACCACCGCGACGAGCTGCTGACGCTGCCCGGTGTGGACCCGGAGACCAATTACGTCTCGCCGAGCGACTGGGACAGGATGGGGACATTCATGCGCTTCGTGTGGACAGCGCGCAAGACTGCGCTCGGTCGTTTCGCGCTGGGGCCGGGTCAGGCCATCGTGGAGAGCTGGCGCGACGCCGTGCTGCAGGTCGCCCGGGGGCAGGGGCACGCGATGCGCGACTGGCTGCCGCACTGGCTGCTCGTCGCGGCGCTGCTGTGGTTCGTCGACAGCTTCAGCGCGTTCAGCGCCTGGCAGTACGCGCTGCTCGTGGGCTACCCCGCGCTGTCGCTGGCGATGATCCGCTCCCACTATGAGCACCGCGCCACGCTGCAACCCGAGCACCGCATCGTCATCAACGAAGCGGGCTGGTTCATGCGCCTGCTGTTCCTCAACAACAACTATCACCTGGTGCACCATGACCTGCCCAAGCTGCCCTGGTACCTGATCCCGCGCGTCTACCGCGCCCACCGCGCCGCCTACCTGGCGCGCAATGACGGTTTCATCCAGCCCGGCTACGTCGCGCAGGCGCGCCAGTTCGCCTGGACCCCGACCGACCCCGCCGTGCACCCCGGCGAAGCGGCGTTGCTGGCGCGTGTGGAGCGGCGGCCTTGAGCCTGCCGCCAGGCAGTGACGAGAACCGCGGCCGCGGCTGGCAACTCGCGCTGCCCATGTACAACAACAGCCCCGAACTGGCCGAGGCGGCGCGCGCCCTGTTGCGGCGCGTGGCGAAAGGGCTGCGCGAGCGCGGCTGGGAAGAGCCTATGGACATCGTCGAACCGGCCCCGGACGACCTGCCCGGGTTCTGGCGCGCGCCCACCACGCTGCTGAGCCAGACCTGCGGTTACCCGCTGGTGACCCAACTCGCGGGTGATGTCGACGTGCTCGCGCGGCCCGGCTTCGCCATCGACGGCTGCGAAGACCACAGCTACTGCAGCTTCGTCGTCGTGCGCGACGATGCGAACGTCACCGAACTGGCCGACCTGCAGGACCAGCGCCTCGCTGCCAACAGCCCCGACTCGCACAGCGGCATGAACGCCCTGCGCAACCTGCTCGCGCCGCTGGCCGCGTCGCGGCTGGTCAACGGGCGCTTCTTCGCGCAGGTGCTTTGGTCGGGCAGCCACGCCCAGAGTCTCGCCATGCTGCAAGCCGGGCAGGCCGACGTGTGCGCGGTGGACTGCGTGAGCTTCGACAACCTCGCGCTGCATCGGCCCGAGACCGTGCAAGGCCTGCGAGTGCTGGCGCGCACCGCCCAGGCGCCCAGCCTGCCCTGGGTCTGCAACCGGCGCCTCAGCGCAGCGCAAAAGGCCCAGTTGCTGGAGCAAGTGCTGAACCTGCCGCAGAGCGAACCGGCTGCCTGCGCCGCGCTGCGTCTCAAGGGCTTCAAGCCCGCTGGCCTGGCCGACTACCTGGCGATTCAGGAGATGGAAGACAGCGCCATCCAGATGGGCTATCCGGTGTTGCGTTGACCTGGTCGGCCCGCTGCCGACTTTGAAGAAGCGAGTTCGTATGGCGGCTTCAGGTCAATTCTGTTGAAAAACTCGGTTTTGGCCCGTACCGTGGGGCCGCGCTGAATCCACAGCGATCAGAGTTGAGTTCATTCCCTGGCAGCTTCGCGGCCGCTGCCCTGACCCGGGGCTTCACGCCCCTTTCATCACCGTCACTTCTTCGACTGGCATCAACCACTTCGCCATTCGTCGAAGGTTTTGTGCTGTGGCGGCCATCAAGAACTCGTCCTGTGCGCCCCCCAGACCTCGAAGTCTCAAGCGATCGAGTTTCAGAATCCGCTTGAGGTGCGCGAACAGCATCTCGACCTTCTTGCGATCTCGTCTCGACTGCTGGTACTCCGCCGTCTTCGATATTGAGCGGGCCACGTCACGTGCCTTCTCCTGAATGCTGCGCGCGATCTTTCTGAACGGGGTGTTCGGGCAGCATTTGTCTTTCGTCTGGCACCCATCACAGGCCATCTGGCTTGCCCGATAGATGACGGTGTCCGCCTTGGTGATGCGGCTGCGCGGGTTCTTGAGCTGTCGCCACTCACTCCTCAATGGCTTGCCTTCAGGGCAGTGGTATTCGTTGCGGTCCTCATGCCAGGTGAAGTCGACCACCGAGAGGCTGTCGTCATGGCGGACCGTCTTGTCCCACACCGGGACATGGGGCTCAATGCCCTTGTCTTCGACCATCTGCGCCAGCATCGGCGCTGCGCCGTAGGCGGTATCACCCACCAGCCGAAGCGGCTTGAGATGCATGCGCTGTTCGACCCGATCAATCATTGTGCGTGTCGAAGCCACCTCTTGGGTGCGGTGTGCTGGTGTTGCCTCCACGCCCACAATGATTCCTGCGGACAGGTCGATGAGATAGTTGGTTGAATACGCAAAGAATGCCGGCCCACCTGTGGCCGCCGTCCAGCGAGCAGCAGGGTCGGTCAACGATATGTTCTTGGGCGGCGTCGGTGTTCCGGTTGATCAGCTGGCGAATCTTCTGCAGTCGGGTTGTTCTCTTCAAGTGCGTCGAGGTATTCGCGTACTGCGCGGCTGCAACCGTTGCCCTGGCGCCAATCGATCACTTCGGTTCCGCAAACACCGCGTGCCCGATTGGCATTGGCCTTGATGCCGCTGGCGTCGATAGCGAAGCCCTCACCACGGACCAGGCCCTCTGTCATGCAACGCTTGGGCACACTCTCGAACACGAAGCGCAATGCATCGCTTTGGCGAAAGCGACCGTGGCGGTTCTTTGAGAACGTGGAGTGATCAGTGAGATTGAAAGCGTAGAAGAGCTGATCCTGCGAAGCCGTCTGACCCATCATGGTGTGCACCTCCGTCGATGACGAACTGCATGCAAACTACGGGCCAGAAACAGGCCTCAGCGGAGTTTTTCAACACAATTGGCTGGGTCCAGACATTCGAAGTTGACGATGGGACTGCCTCGAGGCACAGCAACCGGTCGTTCACCATGCCGGCTCTTAAGCGACTGCTCGACCACCTAAACCGGTCGCTCGGAAGGGACGACCAGTGAAGGTCCCTGGACCGACCGATCCCGCTGTGGGCGAACTGATGCTCTCGACCCCGACCGTGTAGTCGACGAGGCTGCCAGCCTCTAGCATTGAAAGGTCCGGAATTCAGGAGAGACCTCACTCCATCAGCACAACGCCAGACCTGTCGCCGATTCAACCGGAATCTGAATGATTGAAGACCGGCCAAGCCCGTTGTAAGGCCAAAAGCGGAGGCCAACAATGGTGTGTCACAACCACAAGGAGGCACACCGATGTATCGAATGAAATGGCTACTGGCGGCCACAGGCTACGCCCTATCGACCCTGCTCTGGGCTCAACCCGCCAAGGAGGTAACGCTCAAGGACAGAGAGGGTCAGTCCGTGCGGGCATGGGTGGCCGGGCCTGAAGAAGCACCAGCTGGGATTCTTCTGGTCCACGACTACTTCGGCTTCACGCCGTTCTACGCGCAGGCGGCCGAGCGCCTCGGGCGCGCAGGCTACCGGGTGGTCGCCATCGATCTGTACCAGGGCAAACAGGCGGCCGACGGGGGGCTTGCCGCGCGCCTCATGACTCAAGTGCAACAGCAGGACCGGCGCATCACCGACCGTACCTTGATGGCCGGCCTGCGCGAACTGCAGCGCCCTGGGCGCAAGCTGGGAACCCTGGGGTTCAGCGCTGGCGGTATCGACGCGCTCAACGCCAGCCTGCTGCCTGACTCGAGCGTGTCGGCCACAGGCATCGTGTATGGCTTCGGCTTCGGGCAGTTGCCTGCTCAACGAATCCAGAGCTTTGCCGGGCCTGTGCTGACCATCACCGGCGCGCTGGACGAAGGGAGCCTTCAGGCATCGGTCGATCTGATGCAGCGTCGCGCAGCACTCGGTCAAGCGCTGGAGCTTCACGTGATGCCCCTTGTGGGACACGCCTACGCACAACCGCTTTTTGATGATGGCAAGGGCTATAGCGAAGCCGCCACGAAGCTGACCTGGGGGGCCATCGATGGCTTTTTTGCGCGCCACCTCTTATCCAGGCAGCCCTAAGAGCGCCGTCCCCATGCTGCGCCGCGCCTTGCGACCGCTGGCGCAGCGCGGCACGTGGTTTCGGCATGCAGCTCTGCTGCTGATCGTGCTGATCTGGCTGGTGCCACTGGTGGGCCTGGGTGTGTCCAGTTTCCGCGACAACCAACAGGTCTCGACTACCGGCTGGTGGAGCGCCTGGGACACCCGAACGCGGGCAGACTGGGCGCGCACAGCCAGTGCCGACAGCCAGAGAGTGCTGCCCGAGGGCGGATACCGGATCGAGGGGCGCCTGTTTCCGCAGGGTTCCCCCATCGACATTCGCACCTATGCGCTTCGGATGTCGGAGCCTGCCGGGTTTGCTGTCGGCCAGACGGTCGAGGTACCCGACGGGTTCGCGTCCGAGTCAGCCGATGGAAGCCCGGACGGTACCCTGCTGGTCGAAGCAGATGGACGCTATGTGCTGAAGCTGCAGCAACCGATGCGGGAAGGACCCGGTCTGCGGGTCTTCATTCACGCGGCGTTCGGGCCCACCTTCACACTGGACAACTACCGGTACGCGCTGGGTACCGAAGGCGTGGGAGAGGCGTTCTGGAACACTTTCCGCCTCGCTCTACCTGCCACCTTTTTGCCGCTGGTGCTGGCGTTCGCAGCTGCCTACGCCCTGGCCTTCATGCCGCGCGCGCCCGTGCGCTGGGTGTTTCCCTTGCTGCTTGCGTCCATGGTCGTACCGGTGGAGATGTTGTTGATTCCCCTGCTGCGCCTCTACAACCAGGTCGGCGCATCCTGGGGCATGGAGGCGCGCAGTCTGCTGGGCGCCTGCCTGCTGCACAGCGCCCTGTCCCTTCCGATCGGCACTTTTCTGCTGACCAACTATCTGCGGCGCCTGCCCAGCGAATTGATCGACGCGGCATTCATGGACTGTCGTTCCCACATGCAGGTGATACGCCATGTGGTTCTGCCGCTAGCGCTGCCGGGGATCGCGGCGTTCGCGGTGTTCCAGTTTCTCTGGGTGTGGAACGACTACCTGGTCAGCCTGGTGTTTCTCGGGACGCAACCAGACCAAGTGGTGCTCTCGGTCAAGCTGCGCAACATGCTGGGTTGCACCGGCTACAACTGGGAGTTCCTGCCCGCCGCCGCTTTCGTGTCGATGGTGGTGCCGTTGGGCGTGTTTCTGCTGCTGCAGCGCGCCCTCGCCCGGGGACTGTTACTTGCCACTGCACCCCGCGAGGTCTGAACCGGTAAGCCGATCGCTGTGCCGTTGCGCCCTCTCTCCATCCCATTCGTCCATCCGCTCCCCACCATGGAGGTTGATCTTGAAAGCAATAAGCACCGTCAGGTCCATCGGTTTCCTGCTGATGGCCTGCGCCAATCCGGCATGCGCAGATCCGGCATCGGAGGCCATGTCTGCTACGCGCGACCTGTACGCGCAGCTCAACGCGTCCAATACTGAGGCGTTTGCCCGCTATGTTCCCGCCCAGGGGTTTACGGAGTACAACGCCGACAAAGCCAGTCTCAACGTGATGACGATGACCTACTTCACCGCCGTGATGAAGTCTGGTGTCAGACTTGATTTGAAAGCGATCGATCTCCAGGCACAGACTGTCGGAGACGTGGTGGTGGTGACAGGCTATCGCTCGGGAACTATTACCCCGCCCGGAGCCGCACCCATACCCAGTCATCTGCAGATGAGCTTTGTCTGGTCACGGGTGGGAGGACAATGGCAGGTTAGGCATGTGCACCTGTCGCCACCGCCCGCCGGACCTTGAGGGAAGCAAGTCTTGGACAAGTTGCAGTCGATGAAGGTATTCGTCCAGATCGCCCAGGGCGGCAGTCTGGCGGCAGCGGCCCGACAGACGGGCATGTCCCCGCCCACCATTGCCCGGCATCTGGCGGATCTTGAAGCGCATCTGAAGGTGCGGCTATGCAACCGCACCACCCGGCGGTTGTCCCTGACAGCCGAAGGCACCGACTACCTCGCTGTCTGCCTGGGCGTGTTGCAGGACTTGGACGAAGCGGAAGCCCGGTTGGGCCAGCAACACAGACAAGTGAGCGGTACCCTGACGATCGCGGCCCCGGTGCTCTTGGGACAGATGCTGGTGGGACCCATCACGCGGGCATTCGTTCTCGCGCACCCCGAGGTGCGCTGCAGGCTGATCTTCAGCGATGGGTTCACCGATCTGGTCGAGCAAGGGGTGGACGTTGCCGTTCGCATCGACAACCTGACCGACTCCGGTATGGTGGTGCAGCGGCTGGGTCGTGTTCGCCGGGTGGTCGTGGCCACACCCAGCTATCTTGAAGCGAATGGCGCGCCTTCGAATCCTGAAGACCTCATCCTGCACAACTGCATCGGCACCGGTCGCCCATGGTTGTTTCGCGTCAAGGGGCGCGAGGTTCAGGTACCCGTGCAGGGCAATCTGCTGTTCAACATGGGGCCTCCCGCCCTTGACGCCTGCCTGTCTGGCATTGGCCTTGGGATGTTTCTGAGCTACCAGGTGGGCGTGGCGCTCAGAAACGGGCAACTGATACAGGTCCTGTCCCGCTTTTCGCGCAGACCGATGGACGTGAACGCGGTGGTGCCGCAGTCCCGGATGCTGGCTCAGCGCACAAAAAGCTATCTGGCCTGGCTGCAGCAACACATGCGTCCTACTTTGCTGGAGCTGGGCGCGACCGATCCACCGTGAGGGCAGCAAAGTCCGCCCATTGGTGTCCGGAAGTATGCATTTGGCGAACCTTGCCTCGCCAATTGGTGCGACTGCAAATGCAATCGCGGACCGCGGTAGCGCGGCCTTGGTGATCAAGCCGTGGTTCATCTCGCATATACAGATAGATCGCGTGGGAGCACCCTGGAATTCGTCACATCATCTATCGCCTTTTCAAGCAATTCCGCATTTTTTGAAGTCCAATCGCTGGAGCGTGGGCCTGACGAAGCGCATCGGGATGGCCATCATGAGGCAGTCGGCCGTGGCTGACGTTCGAACGATCCTTTGCCATGCGAGAGAAGTTGCGCTTCGCTCTTGCCCACGTAGTGACCCAAGGTCACCCAAGCCCAAAACTCCCTTCGACCAAGCCTCTCGCGACCAGATAGTCAAGTTGGTGTGCAGTGGCTGCAAGCCTTCTCTCTCATTCCACCTCGCGAGTACGTAGGTCGGGTCTAGCCAACAGCCGTGGGGCGGCCAAATCGAACGGCTGGATGCTGCCGATGGCTCAATACCTCCAGTCCATGTCATGGGGAAGCAGTCGGGGGCGCGGCGCTATCTGGCTCCCGGGCGCCCTACGTCCGCAGTACCTCGTACAGCGGCCAATCGGACCAGCCCGGGAAGCCGTGCCGAACAGCCGCTTCGGTGACAGTCAGCGTGAGTACGCCTGAGAACACTCACCAATGGCAATCGCTGCCTACCAGCCATTACCCCCAGTTGGTCAACCGGCTGCAACGGGTCGCAAGCCGACGAACGACTTCGACACATCACAGACTGCCAGTCATGCCTCCGGTATCAAAAAACAATCCCTGGAAGCCACTCATTTGATCCCGGTAGACAAATCAAGCATCGCGCCCAGCGACGTACCCCACCATCCGCGCCATGTTCAACAACCCACCGAGGTTTCACATGGCAAGCAACCGTACCCCCCTCATCGTGATGCGCGACACCCGCGCCTGGCAGCTCCAGGTGTGGGTGTCGTTTGGCCTCGCGGTCTTTCTCTGCGCCACTGGGCTGGCTTACCTGCCGGGGCAGGCGTTGGACCGCGCGTTCATGGTGATGGGCTATGTGTTCTGCCTGTCCACGGTGTTCGTGTTGTCCAAGGCGGTACGCGACACTCAGAAGGCCAGCCTCACGGGTGAGGCCGAGACGCCGATGTGGCGCTTCGTCGTCTGGGGCGGTTTCGGTGTGGCGATGGGGCTCACGCTCTGGGGCCTGCTGCGCATGCAGATCGATCAGACCTACAAGGCGTACTTGGGCGTGAGCTGGCTCTACCTCGTGACCTCGGCGTTCACGCTGGCCAAGACGCTGCGCGACCGCCACGAGGCGGACCTGACCGAAGCCCATGTGATGGGCCGCCAGCAGGCGCTGGCCGAACGCTCGACAACCGCTGCTCAGGCCACGGCCTGAAACGGCTTTTCTGTCCCCTTCTTTCTTTGACCCGGTTTCCTTTTCAGGAGCATTGACATGACACGTTCTTTTTTCAAAAACACCCTGCTCGCCGCCGGCCTGGCGCTGACTTTGGCCGCCGGCCCGGCCCGTGCGCAGAGCGAGGCTTCGCTGGTGCTCTCGGCTTTGCCGGTGGCGTCCGTGGTTGGGGTGGCGGGCAGTGCCGCAGCGGGCACGATGGCGGTGAGCGCCTTGCCCGTGGCGCTCACGGTCAGCGGCGCGGTGCTGGTGGTGAAATCGGTCGAGGTGTCGGCGCGTGGCACGGTGATCGTGCTGGAGCGGGCGTCCGACGGCGCGCGGGCCAGCGTGGAGCTATCCGGTCGTGCGGCTTCGGCTGTCGTGGCTGGCGCGGGCATGGTGGTGGCGGTGAGCGTGATCGGCGCGGGCGTGCTGCTGTCGGCGGCGGGCGAGGTGCTGTGCTTCATTCCCAATGAGCTGGGCCGCGCTTTGTTGCACAACGAACGGCTGACCTACTGAGGTGTGATCATGAAACAGACACTGAAAGCCGTTCCTCATGCACTGGCCTTCGCCGTGCTGCTGTTCGGTGCCACCGCCGCCCACGCCGGCCGCTCCTGCGAACAGCGCCCGCTGACACCACAGGCGTTGACCCAGGGCCTGGACCTGGCACAGCGCACGTCGCTGGCGCTGGACGCCGAGTTCGCGCGCAGCGGCGCGCGGGTGGTGGTGCTGGGCCGCGCGGGGCAGGACCTCTCGAAATACCAGCTGCGCTATTCGCACCTCGGCTGGGCCTACAAGACCGCCGAGGGGCCGTGGCGGGTGTTGCACAAGCTCAACCAGTGCGGCACTGTCACCGGTTCGATCTACCTCCAGGGGTTGGGCGAGTTCTTCCTGGACGATCTGTGGCGCCACGAGGCGGTGTGGTCGGTGCCCGCGCCTGCGCTGCAGGCACCGCTGTACACCCTGCTGAACGACCGCAGCCGCAGCCTGCGCCTGCATGAGCGCGACTACAACATGGTGTCCTACGCCTGGGGCACGCGCTACCAGCAGTCCAACCAGTGGGCGATTGAAACCATGGCCATCGCCGTCGAGCCCGGCGTCACCACCCGCGCGCAGGCGCAGGCCTGGCTGGGCTTTAAGGGCTACCAGCCGAGCACGCTGCGCCTGGGTCCGATGACGCGGCTGAGCGCGAGCGCCGGGTCGGCCCACATCCGTTTTGACGACCACCCGAACGCGAAGCGGTTTTCCGACCGCATCGAGACGGTCACAGTCGATTCGGTGCTCGACTGGCTCACACGCACCGGCCTGGGCTCGCCGCCACAGCGGATCACGCTGTGAAGCTGCTATGTTCCGGTTTCTCCTCATCTGGTTCAGAACCATGTGCAACCTCTACGGCACCGTCGACCGACAGACCCTGCGTACCCAGTTCTTCGCCGACCCCGGCGATGTGATGTGGGACCCCCTGGTGTCGCCCCTGGGCACCGGCGTGTTCCTCAAGGGCATGGGCGTGGCGGCGATCGGCCAGTGGGGCATGATCCCGGCGCAATCGCCGACGCGCATCCCCCGTCTCACCAGCGGACAGCGCATGAGCACCAACAATGCGCGTCGCGAGCGCGTGGCAACGGCGCCGACGTTTCGCGCCGCCTGGGCGCGCGGGCAGCGCTGCCTGATCCCGGCGGCCTGGTTTCAGGAGCCTTATTGGGGCATCACCCTGGCCGATCCGATGGCGGCAACGCGCAACACCTGGTGGCGCTTCTGGCGGGCCGACAGCGCGCCCTGGGCGCTGGCCGGCGTCTGGAGCGACTGGACCGATCCCGCGTCGGGCGAGGTGGTGCCCAGCTTCACGATGCTGACCCAGAACTGCGACGGCCACCCACTGCTTGCGCTGATGCACAAGCCCGATCCGAAGCTGCCGCCACAGGCGCAGGACAAGCGCACCGTGGTGCCGATCGAGCGCGCCGACTGGGCGCTGTGGCTGCACGGCCCCCGCGAGGCCGCCGAGACCCTGTTCCGCGTGCCGCCGCCCGGAGGCTTCCGCCATAGGCCGGCCGACGCATCCATCCAACATCCCCTGTTGAAAGCCTCGTCATGAGCAAAACTTTGCGACTGTCTGAAAAGTGGTTCCACCGCGCCCTCTGGCTGGTGGCTTTCCTGTTCGCCTGGTTTCTGACCGGGCTGGGCAGCACCATTGTCGGCGACCTGCCACAGGTGGAGCAGACGCGCGCTCTCGAAGACTTCATGGACCCGCAGCGCACGCCAGTGCTCAAGGAGTCCATCAAGACCGCCGAGAAGGCGGCCGAGGAAGCGCAGTCGGCACTTGACCAGGCGCAGCTCAAGGTACAGACCGCGCGTGCCGACAACCGCGCTGCACGCGAGACCTTCGACAACTGGCTTGCGACCCGCAGCGTGACGCAGCGCGCGGAGCAGGACCAGGAGGTGCTGCAGCGCACGCGCGAACTCGATGGCCTGCGCAAGCTTGAGCGTGATGCGTTGGCTGCGGTAGAAAAACAGCAGCAGGTCGCACTCGATGCGCGGCAGGCGCAACAGCGCGCACAGTCTGAATTGCGGGACCTGGAGGACGCCGCCCGTGATACGTTTGTCGAGTCCCAGCGCGCTCAGGAACTGCGCGTGTTCGGCTACCGGCTGGCGCTCACGCTGCCGCTGCTGGCGCTGGCAGGGTTCCTGTTCAAGAAGCACCGCAAGGGATCGTCGTGGCCCTTCGTATGGGGCTTCATCTTCTTTGCGCTGTTCGCCTTCTTCGTCGAGTTGGTGCCTTACCTGCCGAGCTATGGCGGCTATGTGCGCTACATCGTCGGCATCGTGCTCACGGTGATCGGCGGGCGCTACGCCATCGCTGCTTTGCAACGGTATCTGGAGCGGCAGAAGCTGGCCGAAGCACAACCCGCACAAACGCGCCAGCGCGAGATGGACTACGACCAGGCGCAAGCCCGCATGACCAAGAACATCTGCCCAGGCTGCGAGCGCACGGTCGACATGAAAGACGGCAAGACCGACTTCTGCCCACACTGCGGCCTGTGTCTGTTCGACCACTGCGACTCGTGCAGCACGCGCAAGAACGCGTTCGCGCGGTACTGCTACTCGTGTGGAGCGTCGGCGAAGGAAGACGTCGCCGAGCCCGCCAAGGGTGCGCCAGAACTGCCGGTGAAAGAACTCGAGGGCCCTGCGACCGCCTGAGGGCGGCCATTGCCTTGTGACTTACTCAGCTGTGGCGCCGTCGGCCTCGGGGTGGGCGCGGTTGAACTGCGCCACGTCGCGGATGTTCTTTTGCACCGCGACCGCGCCGAACAGCGCCAGCAGGAAGGCCATCGCGTAGAAGCCTTTTTCGCTGGTGGCCAGGGTGGCGTTCCACAGACCCACGGTCAGCAGCGCGACTGAGATACCCAGCGACACCCAGCACAGGCCGTAGTAGATGCCGGTGACGGGGATGCCTTCGATGCGGTCGCGCACCGACTTTTGCAGCGACACGGCGGAAAACAGGCCGTACATCAGCAGCGTGAAGTAGTAGCCCTTCTCGTTGAGCTGCATCTGCGCGTTCCACAGACCCATGAGGTAGACCACGGCGCCGACCATCAGGGCGGCCCAGGATGCGCCGATGAAAGCGCCGGTGGGGCGTTGGGCGACGTAGGCGGGAGCGGGCATGGGAATCCTCCAGGGTGTTGTGTTGGCCCGCACTTTAACGGATGGTCGGGCTCCTTGACTCTTCGCGCCACAGGCGCCCCAGCGCCCACAGCCCCAGCGCAGGGCCCAGCGCCAGACCGGTGAGCAGCCATTCCAGTGGCACGGTCTCGGCCAGCGACACGAACAGCAGGATGCTGACGATGGAAATTGAAAAGCCGATGCAGTTGGTCAGCGTCAAAACGCTGCCCACCGCCTGCGGTGGCGCGTTGCGCGCGGTCAGTGCCGAGAACTGCGGTGAGTCGCCCGAGACGGTGATGCCCCAGACCAGCAGCCAGCCGTAGAACAGCGCGTCGGGAGCGTTCATCAACAAGGGTGAAAGCAAGCAGCACAGACCACTGGCACCCAGTTGCACGCCGGCCACGCGCGCGCTGCCAAAACGGGCTGCCAGCCAGCCGCCGCCCGCGCACCCGATCGCGCCGGAGGCCAGCAACCAGAACGCGGCCCACGACAGGGCGGTGCCTTCCAGGCGCGTCGCCAGGATCAGCGGCATCAGCACCCACAGGGTGTAAAGCTCCCACATGTGACCGAAGTAGCCCAGGACCGAGCTGCGCACTCGCGGGTCGGTGCCGATGGTCGCCAGCGCCTTCCACTGCAGGCTCGTGACGCGGGCCACGGCGCCGGGCGCATCGGGCAGCAGCATGTGCAGCATCACGCCACCACCGGCCGCCAGCGCAGCCACGCCCAGCATCAGCGTTGGCCAGGGCAGGGCGTCGCCGATGGCGCGCAGCGCATGCGCACTGGCCGAGCCCAGCACCAGCGCACCGATCAGGTAGCCCAGCGCCGGGCCGAGGCCGCGCGTGTACCACTGCGACGCGATTTTCATGCCGACCGGGTAGATGCCGGCGAGAAAGAAGCCGGTCGCAAAACGCCAGGCCAGCAGGGCGTCGTAGTGGGTGACCATGGCCCACGCGCCGACCGTGCATGCGGCACCCGCGAGCGCGCAAACCAGGAACACGTGGCGTGGCGAGAACCGATCGGCGATCGCGAGCAGCGCAAACACCAGGGTGCCCAGAATGAAGCCGAACTGCAGCGCCGAGGTCAGCGTGCCAACGGCCGAAACGGGCCAGCCCAGTTCGCGCTGCAGATCGGGCATGACCGCGTTGACCGCGAACCATAGCGAAGTGCCGGCGAACTGTGCTAGCACTAGGACGGGCAGGATGTGGCGTGGAACCCGATCGGTCGTCATCGTCGGCAAACCGAAGTCACTTCAGCCCGGACCAGTCGCAAAGTGGGTACCAATGCGGTTCTGTCAACGCCTGCGTACAACGATCCATTTCTCCTCGACTCTGATGTCCAACTGATGGCGCTGGGCGATGTCCTGCAACACCTTTCGCCAGGGAGTACAAGAATAGTTCAGTGGGACGCTTGCAGAAATCGATGGATCGACGTTGGCGCGTCTGCCTGAGAAGTCGGCGACGACTTGGAGTGCCATCGGTAAGGCAATACTTCGAAAGTCCAGACTAAGTTCATCCTCGACGCAAGTCCGGGTGGTCTTTGGAGCGCCGTTCGGAACGCTTTGCGCTGAGCTCTGCGGCAACGATTTCGACGAGGACGCCCCAGGTGTTGCGCGAACATCTACCTCTTTGCCCCCTGCGCATGCCTGGGTCTGGTAGGTTGTCGTGCCGTTGATATCGCATCTGAAAACGGTGGCATGAACACAGGATTGCCAACCGAAAAACCCCAGTGCCGTGGCAAATCGAATGAAGTAGGCAAAGCTTGACATCGGTTTGGCTTTCACTGTGGTCACACTCCGCGCGCTCGGTCGACCTTGAACTGCGCGCGGAAGGCTTCGAAGCGCCCGGCGTCCAGGGCCTCGCGCACTTCGCGCATGAGGTTCAGGTAGTAGTGCAGGTTGTGGATGGTGGCGAGCATGGGGCCGAGCATCTCGCCGCAGCGGTCCAGGTGGTGCAGGTAGGCGCGGGAAAAACCGTCGCGCCCGCCGTCGGCCCAGCTGATTCCAGCGCGGCCTGCGCAGGCGTGGCAGGTGCAGGTGG
>JBIIQD010000310.1:0-4108 GCA_044342265.1 Hydrogenophaga sp.
CGGTCTTGTTTCTCCATGCGGGCCATGCCGCGTTGGCGGCGGCGATCGCCTTCTCGGCATCGGCCGGGCCGAGGTTGGCCACGTCGGCGAGTTTCAGGCCGGTGGCCGGGTCGAGCACGTCAAAGCGGCTGCTGCCTTTGACCCACTCGCCATTGATCAGCGCGTCGGTCTTGAGCAAGGTCGGGTCTTTGAGCAGGCTCAGGGGGGAGGTCTTCATGTCCATGGATGTCTCACTCTTGGAAGGGGAAAAAAAGAAGGGTAGCGCGATTCGGGTGCGCGTGCGGTCACCGGTACTTCACGCCCGGCAGCACACACAGCATTTCAAACAGCAGGTTGGCGCCCAGCAGCGCAGTGTTGCCGCTGGTGTCGTAGGCGGGCGAGACCTCGACCAGGTCACAGCCGACCAGGTTCAAACCCCGGCAGCCGCGCACGATCTCCAGCGCCTGCGGCACGTTCAGGCCACCGATCTCCGGCGTGCCGGTGCCGCCCGCGTAGGCCGGGTCGATGCCATCGATATCGAAGCTGAGGTAGGTGGGTGTGTCCGGGCCGATCTTGTGGCGAATGTCCGCCATCAAGGGCGCCAGCGACTGCCACCAGACCTCGTGCGCGGGCACCAGGGTGAAGCCCTGCTGGCGCGGCCAGTCGAAGTCTTCAGCCGAATAGCCGCTGCCGCGCAGGCCGATCTGCCAGACCTTGTTGCCAATCAGCAAGCCTTCTTCCACCGCGCGGCGGAACGGCGTGCCATGCGCGATGCGCTCGCCGAACATGTCCGGGTTCACGTCGGCGTGAGCGTCCACATGGATCAGCGCCACCGGGCCGTGTTTCGCCTTCATCGCGCGCAGGATGGGCAGGGCGATGGTGTGGTCGCCGCCGAGCGTGAGCGGTATGCAACCCGCTTCGATGACCGGACGGTAGTGCTGCTCGATGATGTCGACCGACTTGAGCAGGTTGTAGGTGTTGATGGGCACATCGCCCAGGTCGGCCACCTGCAGCGCGTCGAACGGTGCGGCGCCGGTCGCCATGTTGTAGGGGCGGATCAGGCAGGACTCGGCGCGGATCTGGCGCGGGCCGAAACGGGCGCCGGGGCGGTGGCTGGTGCCGATGTCCAGCGGCACGCCGATGAAGCCCGTGTTCAGCCCCACCGCCGAGGTCACGACCGGCAGACGCATCATGCTGGCGAGGCCACCGAAGCGCGGCATTTCATTGCCGCCCAGCGGCTGGTTGAAGGCGTTGGATTCGTTCATCGGTTCAGGTGCGCGGACGGGCCAGCTGGAAGTCCAGATGCGCCTTCACGCTCGGCCATTCGCTGGCCACGATGCTGTAGACGCAGGTGTCGCGCAGCGCGCCCTGTGCATCGGGGTGGCGGTTGATTTGATGTGACCGCAGCACGCCGTCCAGTTTGGCGCCCAGGCGCTCGATGCCGCGACGGCTGGCGTGGTTGAACCAGTGGGTGCGGAACTCGACCGCGATGCAGTCCAGGGTTTCGAAGGCATGCGCCAGCAGCAGGCGCTTGGCCTCGGTGTTGAGGGCGCTGCGCTGCACGGACTTGCGGTACCAGGTGGAGCCGATCTCGACGCGGCGGTTGGTGACATCGATATTCATGTAGGTCGTCATGCCGACCGCTTGGCCTGCAGGGTTGAGCACCGCGAAGGGCAGCATGCTGCCTGCCCTCTGCAGACCAAGACGTCGCTGGATTTCGGCAGCCATGCCCTCGGGCGCGGGGATGGCGGTGTACCAGAGCTTCCAGAGCTCACCGTCGCGCACCGCGTCCACCAGATCGTCGTGGTGCGTCGCGGTCAGAGGCACGAGCTGGACGTGTCGGCCGATGAGGCTGGTGTCGGTGGTGAAGGGCATGTTCATTTGGCTAATCCGGCGCCGGGCCGCCCCAAGACGGATCCGCCCCCTCGGGGGGCAGCGACCCGCGAAGCGGTGGAGCGTGGGGGCTTCATTTCCGGCGACCCCGCAGCCACTCCAGCGTCAGCATCAGGGCGGTGGTGAACAGGATCAGCAGCGTCGCGACAGCGGCAATCGTCGGCGAGATGTTCTCGCGGATGCCGGTGAACATCTGGCGCGGCAGCGTCACCTGCTCGGGGCCGGCCAGGAACAGCGTGACCACCACTTCGTCGAACGAGGTAGCGAAGGCGAACAGCGCGCCCGAGATCACGCCCGGCGCGATGACCGGCAGAGTGACGCGAAAGAAAGTCTCCAGCGGGTTCGCACCCAGGCTCAGGCTGGCCTTGACCAGGTTCTGGTTGAAGCTCTGCAGCGTGGCGAGCACCGTGGTCACCACGAACGGGGCGCCGAGCGCGGCGTGCACCAGGATCAGGCCGAGGTAGCTGTCGTTCAGGCCCCAGCGCGCAAAGTACAGGTAGGTGCTCACGGCCACCACCACGATGGGCACCACCATCGGCGAGATCAGCAGGCCGGTGATGAAGCTCTTGCCGAAGAACTTGGTGTGGGCCAGGCCCATGGCGGCCAGCGTGCCCAGCGCGGTGGCCAGCAGCGTGGCCAGTGGCGCAACGATGAAGCTGTTCTTGGCAGCGCGTGCCCAGTCGTCGGACGCGAACATCTCCTGGTACCACTTGAGCGACCAGCCTTCGATGGGGTAGGCGAGGAACGAAGAGTCGCTGAACGACAGCGGAATGATCACCACCACCGGCAGCAGCAAGAACGCGAGCACGGCCAGGCCACCCAAGCGCAGGGCAAACCAGCCGAGCTTGTCGAACAGGGTGTAGTAGGCGGGGAAGTCGGGCAGTTTGAACATCTTCATCCCAAGCTCAGTTCAGACTTCGATACCTTGCGGTACACAGCGTAAAGGATCAGCGTCGTGGTCAGCAGCACGCCGCCGAGTGCACAGGCCATGCCCCAGTTCACTTCCACGTTGGTGTATTGCGCCACGTAGTAACTCAGCATCTGGTCGCTCGGGCCGCCGAGCAGCGCGGGCGTCACGTAGTAGCCGATGCTGGTGATGAAGACCAGCAGGCCACCGGCGGCCACGCCGGGGTAGGTCTGCGGCAGGTAGACGCGCAAGAATGCGGAGAAAGGTGCGCTGCCCAGCGAGATCGCGGCGCGCAGGTAGTTGGGCGGCACCGATTTCATGACGCTGTACAGCGGCAGGATGGCAAAGGGCAGCAGGATGTGGACCATCGCGATGATCACGCCCACGCGGTTGAACAGCAGCGGGATGGGCGTGTCGGTCACGCCCAGCCACATGAAGAAGCGGTTGACCAGACCGTTGTTCTGCAAGAGCACGATCCAGGCGGCGATGCGCACCAGCACCGAGGTCCAAAACGGCAGCAGCACCAGGATCAGCAACACATTGGCCTTGCGCTCGGGCAGCGTGCTGAGCCAGAAGGCCAGCGGGTAGGCCAGCAGCAGACAGAAGAAGGTGACGACCGCACTCATCTGGAAGGTGCGGCCGAGGATGTCGCTGAAAGCGGCTTCGCCTTCGCCGACCCGGACGATGTCGCCTTGCGGTGTGCGCTTGAGGTCGACCGCTGTGAGCAGGTAGTCGGGTGTCCAGCGCGAGCTGTTTTTGGCGATGGCTTGCCAGTAGGGTATTTCTTCCCAGCGCGCGTCGTGTTCGATCAGCTTGGCCTTGGCGCCTGCAGCGCTCAGGTTCTCGCCTAGCGGCAAGGCGCGGTAAGTGCCCATGACCAGCGAACGGCCACCGGACACCTCGCTGTTCAGGCGCCGCGCCAGCACACCGGCTTGCGCGGTTTCATCAATGGCCGACAGGTCGGCCAGCAACGCGGCAAAGGCCGCATCGGGAGGCGGGCTGTTGCGGTCCCAGTCGCCCAGTGCCTGCCCGGTGCGGGGCAGGACATCGGCGACTTCGGGATTCTCGACCGCCCGCACCAGAAGCGAAGCCAGTGGAACCAGAAAGAACGCCAGCAAAAAAGCCAGCAGGGGCAGCGTCAACACAAAGGCGCGCGTCTTGCGGCGTCGCTCTGCGCGGCCCAGCTGGGCTGCCAGATCCAAGGTTCCACTGGCCATCATCATTGCGCTGCCCAGGCCGAGAAGCGCTTCTCCAGGGCCTCACCCTGGTCGGCCCAGAAGCCGACGTTGAACTGGAGCGCGCTCTTGCTGTTGGCAGCCGATGTGGGCA
>JBIIQD010000311.1:0-4106 GCA_044342265.1 Hydrogenophaga sp.
ATCCATCCTCCACCGGAGCGGAGCGTCCGAGTCCAAGGCTCCCGTGGAACGGGCCTGGTCCGGCCACAGGGTGCGTCCCCTTCCCAGCGCCGAAGGCGCGCCAGAACAGGGGGTCATGCGAACCGGCGCGCTGCCCAGAGCACCTGATCAACCACCCCACGCACGCTCTCGCGGGCCGCTTCGGCTGTGAATTGGCCGTCGGTCGTGAACGCCTCGCCGGCTTTGGACAAAGCAAATTGTTTCGGTGAAACCCAGCACTGCAGGTTCATCAGCAGCGGCGCGAGGTGGCTCAGGCTGCGCAGCCCGCCGAGCGCGCCGGGCGAGGCCGAGAGCATGCCGACCACCTTGCCTGCAAAGGGCTTGGAGCCGCTGGCCCAGACCGGGTCGCCCTTGATCGGGCTTGAGACCCAGTCGATGGTGTTTTTGAGCAGGCCCGTGTAGCTGCCGTTGTATTCGGGCGAAGCGACGATCCAAGCCGGATGGGCGAAAAAAATCTCCTTCAGACGCACCACATCGCGCGGTGTGCCCCGGGCTTCGAGGTCGGCGTTGTACAGCGGGATGTCGAAGTCCGCCAGCTCGATGTGGGTGACGGCGGCACCGGCCTCACGGCCGAGGTCGGCAGCGGCGGTGGCCAGTTTCCGGTTGAAGGACTGGGCGCGGGTGCTGCCCGCGAAGACGAGGAGGGGTGTGGGCGTGGTCATGCCGCGATTGTGTGGCAAGACCGTGGTCCATCGGCCCGGCGGGGCCATGCCCGGCAAGCGAAGTGGCTTGGTGGGAAAATACCCGTCTTCCGATGGGCCGGGGCCGGCCGGTCGGGATGTGTTTCACGTGAAACATGGCCGCTCGCCCGTTTGTGTTCTGGAGTTGTTCTCACCATGTTGTACCCCCAAGAATTTGATGTGATCGTCGTCGGTGGTGGCCATGCGGGCACCGAGGCCGCGCACGCTGCGGCGCGCATGGGCTGCGCCACGCTGCTGCTGACGCACAACATCGAGACACTGGGCCAGATGAGCTGCAACCCCAGCATCGGCGGCATTGGCAAGGGCCATCTGGTGAAAGAGGTGGACGCGCTGGGCGGGGCGATGGCGCTGGCCACGGACGAGGGCGGCATCCAGTTCCGCATTTTGAACAGCAGCAAAGGCCCGGCCGTGCGCGCCACCCGCGCCCAGGCCGACCGCATTCTGTACAAGGCCGCCATCCGCCGCATGCTGGAGAACCAGCCGAACCTCTGGCTGTTCCAGCAGGCGGTGGACGATTTGATGGTGGAGGGTGATGGAGACGGTGCGCGCGTGGTCGGCGCGGTGACGCAGGTCGGCATCAAATTCCGCAGCCGCACCGTGGTGCTGACCGCGGGCACTTTCCTGGACGGCAAGATCCATGTGGGCCTGAACAACTACGCCGCCGGCCGCGCGGGCGATCCGCCGGCGGTGAGTCTGTCTGCCCGTCTGAAAGAACTCAAGCTGCCGCAAGCGCGCCTGAAAACCGGAACACCGCCGCGCCTGGATGGCCGCACCATCGACTATTCCAAATGCCAGGAACAACCCGGCGACGGCGTGCCCGGCGGCATGAACGCCGACCAGCCGGTGCCGGTGTTCAGCTTCATGGGGCAGTCGGTGCCGCACCCGCAGCAGGTGCCGTGCTGGATCACCCACACAAACGCCCGCACGCACGAGATCATCCGATCCGGTTTCGACCGCAGCCCCATGTTCACCGGCAAGATCGAGGGCGTGGGCCCGCGCTACTGCCCGAGCGTGGAAGACAAGATCAACCGCTTTGCCGACAAGGACAGCCACCAGATTTTTCTGGAACCCGAGGGCCTGACCACGCACGAGGTCTACCCCAACGGCATCAGCACCAGCTTGCCGTTTGACATCCAGTACGCGCTGGTGCGCAGCATGCCCGGGCTGGAAAACGCCCACATCCTGCGGCCGGGCTACGCCATCGAATACGACTACTTCGACCCGCGCTCGCTCAAGAACAGCTTTGAAACGCGGCAGATCGGCGGCCTGTTCTTCGCCGGGCAGATCAACGGCACGACCGGCTACGAAGAGGCGGCGGCCCAGGGCCTGTTCGCCGGCATCAACGCCGCCTTGCAGTGCCGGGGCCTCGACGGCAGAGCCGACGATTTTGGCGGTGCCTGGCTGCCGCGCCGCGACGAGGCTTACCTCGGCGTGCTGGTCGACGACCTGGTGACCCAGGGCGTGACCGAGCCCTACCGCATGTTCACCAGCCGCGCCGAGTTCCGCCTGCAGCTGCGCGAGGACAACGCCGACATGCGCCTGACCGAGCAGGGCCGGGCGATGGGCCTGGTGGACGACGCGCGCTGGGCCGCCTTCAGCCGCAAGCGCGACGCCGTGGCCCGCGAAACCGAGCGCCTGAAATCCACCTGGGTGAACCCGCGCAACCTGCCCGTGTCCGAGAGCGAGCGGGTGCTGGGCAAGGCCATCGAGCACGAACACAACCTGTTCGACCTGTTGCGCCGCCCCGGCGTGGGCTACGCCGACCTGCTGGGCATGGACGGCGGCAAGTACCACCCGAAGCCCCACCAGCCCGGTGATGAAGACGCCCGCCCGGTGGTTTCACGTGAAACACTCGGTGAGCTGCACGACCCGGTGGTCGAGCAGGTGGAGATTGCCGCCAAGTACTCGGGCTACATCGACCGCCAGAAAGACGAGGTGGAACGCGCCGCCCACCACGAACACCTGAAGCTGCCCGCCGAGCTGGATTACGCGCAGGTCACGGCACTGTCGTTTGAAGCGCGGCAGAAGCTGGCCAAACACCGCCCCGAAACCCTGGGTCAGGCCGCGCGCATCTCGGGCATCACCCCGGCCAGCATTTCGCTGCTGATGATCCATCTGAAAAAAGGCGGGTTCAAGGGTTTTGCGCGTGTGACGGAAGCGCAGGACGCATGAGCGCGGCAGATCTGAAACCGGCCTTGGTGGCCGGTTTGCGCGAACTCGGGCTAGCGCTGAGCGACGCACAAATCGACCAGTTGCTGGCCTACCAGGACCTGATTGCCCAGTGGAACAAGGTCTACAACCTGACGGCGGTGCGCGAGCCGAAGGAGATGCTGACGCACCACCTGCTGGACAGCCTGGCCGCCATCCCGCCGTTGCTGCGCCAGACTGGCGGGCAGCCGGGTTTCGCCGCCGGGCCGCCCCAAGGCGAAACAGCACCCGGATCCGGCGGAGACCGGGGCCCGTCCCTGTCTTGGGGCAGCGAACCGCGCAGCGGCGGAGCGTGGGGGCAACCGATTCGGCTTCTCGACGTCGGTTCGGGCGGCGGCCTGCCGGGCGCGGTCATCGCCATCACCTGCCCGCAGATTCAGGTGCACTGTGTGGACACGGTGCTCAAGAAGGCCACCTTCATCCAGCAGGTGGCGGCGTCGCTCCGGCTGCCCAACTTGCGCGGCATTCACGCGCGGGTGGAATCGCTGAAAGCAGAAGAGGGCGGCGGCTATGACGTGGTCTGCTCCCGGGCATTCGCGTCGCTGCTGGACTTCACCACCTGGTCGCGCCCGGCATTGAAGCCAGGGGCGGTGTGGATGGCGATGAAGGGCAAGCACCCCGCAGACGAACTGGCCGCTTTGCCTGCCAGCGTGGCAGTGTTCCACGTGGAACAGTTGACGGTGCCTGGGCTGGAGGCTGAGCGCTGCATTATTTGGCTTCGACCTGTTCCTTGAGTTCTTTGCGTCCGTTGCATTTCGCTCCTTGACCTCGCGCCAGGCCGGTGGCGACATGCCCGTTCTCCGGCCCACGCTCGCGGGCGACTGGACCGGTACGCAGCGAACTCCTCGTCAACACCGATGTGGCACGCCATCTCTGGGGCAACCGCGAATGGGGCCTGCGCTCGCGCACCTCGCCACCGTCCTGTGAGCCACACCCCCTTCTGAGGCAACGGAACATCAGAAACAACCCGCGCCCAAACCAAAAACTCAACCGGAGCAAAACGGCGCTCACGTAAACTCACCCGTCCCACCCGCAGAGAAAGCCCACCATGTTCGGCATCGCAGACTACGGCGCCTTCGTCGCCGCCATCGTCGTGTTCCTGGCCATTCCCGGCCCCGGCAACCTCGCGCTCATCACGTCGACCAGCAAAGGCGGCAT
>JBIIQD010000312.1:0-4104 GCA_044342265.1 Hydrogenophaga sp.
GCGCAGCAACCGGAGGCCAGGGTGGTGATCCTGAGCGAGAGTCAGCTTGATGAACAGGCCGGTGCCCGGGTCGATGCGGTTCTGCACAAGCCCAGTCTGTCACCTTGGTCTTTGCACGAAGCCATGGCCGGCCGCCACGCAGCGCCCAACCCCGTGCCAGACCAACGTACTGAGGAGCCACTTTCGTGAAGACCATTTCGCGGGTTCTGTATGTGGAAGACGAGCCCGATATCCAGGCTGTGGCGCGCATTGCCTTGCAGACAGTGGGCGGCCTCACCACAAAGATCTGCTCTTCTGGTGAAGAGGCGCTGGCAGAGATGGCGCTGTTTCAGCCTGACCTGGTGTTGCTGGACGTGATGATGCCCGGCATGGACGGCCCTGGGACGCTGGCCGCCATGCGGTCCCGGCCCGAACTGGACCAGATCCCCGTGGTCTTCATCACGGCCAAAGTGCAACCGACCGAGGTCACCCACTACAAGTCACTGGGCGCACTGGACGTCCTGGCCAAACCCTTTGATCCGATGAAGCTGGCAGCCCAGGTACGCAGCATCTGGAGCAACCGGGATGTCTGACGAACAGTTTGCCGCCGATGTGGAAGTGGCCAACGCACTGTCCGAGTTGCGCCAGCGGTTTGTCAGGAAGCTGCCCGACAGCCTTCAGGCGATCACGACGCTGTTCGAAAGCCTCTCGGGAGGGCCATGGGTGCTTGCCCTGGTCATAGACCTGCACCGCATGGTGCACAGCCTCGCCGGCACGGCAGGTACCTTTGGTCTGCCAGAGGTATCCCGCGCCGCCCGGCGCCTGGAAACCAGCCTGCAGGAACAGCTGAACACCGGGACAGTGGCGGCCCAAGCGCGCTGGCTTGAACTCAACGCACACATGCGAGCACTCCAGGCTGCTTGCCTGACCCGTGATCAGCAGCCGATAGCCGTTTGCGCCCCACCCACGGACCCGGTCCCGATCAGCCAGCGCCTGGTGCATCTGATCGTTGGGTCGGTGGACCGCTGCGTTCAGTTGCACACCGCGTTGACGTTCGAGGGCTTCACGACAGAGACGTTTGCCTCACCGCAGGCCTTTCGGGATGCTGCTTTGCAGACGGGGTTCGCGTGGCCTTCGGCAGTAGTGTTCGAAATGACCACCGCCGAGTCTCCTGAGACGCTGACATCGCAAATCGAACAACTCGGCTTGGCGCAGCGGCCCGACATCCCCCTCTTGCTTGGGGTCTTTCAGTGCGACCTTGCCGCGCGCATCGCTGCGGCTCGGGCTGGCGCCCGCCGCTGCCTGAACAGCCCCATGGCCCCCGAGGCGCTGATCGAGTCTCTCCACGGTCTCTCTGCGCGGGGCCCCCAGCAACCCTGGCGTGTGCTGCTGGTGGACGACGAGCCCCTTGTGCTGCAAGCCCATGAGGTCTACCTTCGAGCGGCGGGCATGGACGTCCATACGCTCAGCGATCCCATGAAGACGCTGGAAGCGGTCGAGCAGTTCAAGCCCGATGTGCTGGTGCTCGACGTGTATATGCCAGGGGTGAGAGGACCGGAGATAGCGGCCGCCTTGCGCGAAAGCACCCTGTTCCCACATCTGGCGATCGTTTTTCTCTCAGGCGAGAAGGACACGGCCCAGCAAATGATCGCGCTCGACCTGGGTGGCGATGACTTTCTGATCAAGCCCGTGCAACCTGCCCATCTGGTGGCCGCCGTGACCGCGAGGGCGCGAAGGGCCAGGAACAACCAGCTGGTTCAGCGTCGGCTCGAAACGATGGCATATGAACGTCAGCGTGAACACCTGGCACTGAACGAACATGCGATCGTCAGCATGGCAGACGCCGACGGCAACATCACCTACGCCAATGACCTGTTCTGTAAAACCAGCGGCTACTGCCGCGACGAGATCCTCGGGAACAACCACCGTCTGATCAAGTCTGCGGAGCACCCGCCGGCTTTCTTCCAATCGATGTGGAACACCATCCGTCAGGGTCAGGTGTGGCAGGGTGAGATCTGTTGCCGGCGCAAGGACGGCAGTTCATTCTGGGTCGAAAGCACGATCACACCTTTCCTGGACAACCGAGGAATCCCCTACCAGTACGTGTCGATTCGCACCGACATCAGCCACATCAAGTCGGCTGAAGCTGCCATCCTTCAGCAGAGGGACATGCAGCGCATGGTCAGCATGGCCGCCGCCCTCCTGATGTCAGCGCCCGCGCAAGGTACTGACGACGCCATCCACGCGGCCCTGCAAGCCAGCGGCGAATTGCTGAGGGCACAGCAGGCGACGGTCTTTCGGGTCTCGCGCGATGGCGGTTCCATGCGAAACACGCACCGCTGGCAAGCGCCCGGCAGCCCGAGCATGAGCGGCGACCAAGCACCTGTCGTTCTTGACCGGTACGACTGGATGCGCCAAACCCTTTCGCTTGAGGGACTTGTTGCCATTCCTGACGCCCACCTCCTGCCACTGGAAGCGGCGAACGAGCGCCAGGCGCTGGCAGCGATTGGGGCCCGCGCCTTGATCGCCCTGCCCATGTTGAAAAACAAGGTCATCGTGGGATTTGTGGGCTATAGCGCGCCCAACGCGATGCCCGAATGGAGTCGCGACATCTGCGAAATATTGACAGTGCTCGGCGATGTGATCGCTGGCGCGATGGGGCGCCAGAGGGCCGAATCGGCTCTGCGCGAAAGCGAGGCGAGACTGAGCTTTCTGGTGTCCACCAGCCCCGTCACGATCTACACGCGCGAGACCCAGGAACCCTGCCCGTTCACCTATGTGAGTCCGAACATGCAGGCGCTGATGGGTCTGGAGCCGACCGAGTTCCTCGAGCTCCCCGCGTTCTGGCTTGATCGGATCCACCCTGACGACAGGAGAGTCCTGGCGCCGCTGTCCTCATTGGGCGATGGGGCGGTTCACCAGCGCGAATACCGACTGCTCAACAAAGACGGCGAGTACCGATGGGTGCAAGACCAACTCCGGCTGGCACATGACGGGGGCAGCGGGGAACCCAAACTGGTCGGGTACTGGATGGACATCACCGAGCGCAAGCGCATCGAAGGAGAGCTTCACCGCTTCAACCAGGAGCTCGAGCAGCGGGTCAGCGAGCAGACCCAACACGTGATCGAGAGCGAGCGCTTTGCGCGCGCCACGCTGGACGCCCTGGACGCGCGCGTGGCGATCCTCGATGACGTCGGCAACATCCTCGCCGTCAACCGAGCCTGGCTGGAGTCCCAGACGGGCCGGCCCCATACCAGCGGCATGATGGAAGGGCAAAACTATCTGCGCTCCTGCGACAACCTGTGCGGAATTGGCGGGCCGGGTACCGACGGTCCCCGCCCCATCGCAGCGGGCATTCAAGCGGTGATTCAAGGCACCAGCGACGACTACTTTCTTGAATACGCTTGCCCCTTGGCGACGGAGCCACGCTGGTTCGTCTGTCGTGTCAAACGCTTCGCGGGCGACAGTGCGGTTCGCGTGGTGGTGTCGCACGAAGACATCACCGTCATGAAACTGGTTGAACGCCAGCAAATGCGCTCGCAGCGCCTGGAGAGCCTGGGCACCCTTGCCGGGGGTGTGGCCCATGACCTGAACAACTCGCTGGCGCCGATCCTGATGGGCATGGGCATCCTGCAGGACCAGTTCCCCCAGGAACAGAAGCTGATCTCCATGATTCACAACAGCGCCAAGCGCGGGGCCGACATGGTGCGGCAACTCATCACCTTCGCAAAAGGCGTGGACGGGCAGCGCGTGACGGTGTATCCAGACCATCTCGTGCGCGAGCTGGAAAGCCTGATGAAGGGCAGCTTTCCCAAGAACATCGAGCTGCAGATCCACACCGAGCGCAGCCTACCTGCCGTCCTGGGCGACGCGACACAGTTGCACCAGATCCTGCTCAACCTTTGCGTCAATGCCCGTGATGCGATGCCCCACGGCGGTACCCTGACCGTGCAAGCCAAAACGATTGTGCTAGATGTTTCGCAAGTCCAGTCCATGAACGGCGTTGCACCAGGGCGCTATGTGCGCCTCTGCGTGTCCGACACCGGAGATGGCATTCGCCCGGACATCCTCGACCGCATCTTCGATCCCTTCTTCACCACCAAGAGCCAGGACAAAGGCACGGGC
>JBIIQD010000313.1:0-4101 GCA_044342265.1 Hydrogenophaga sp.
GCATCGTGGACGCTTCGGCTGACATCGATGCGGTCGCCATCAAGATCGCGCACGGCAAATTGCTCAACGCCGGCCAGACCTGCATCGCGCCCGACTACCTAATGCTCCCCGAAGGCCGCGAGGCCGAATTTGAACGCGCTTATGTGGCCGCGGTGGAGCGTCTGTTTCCGGGTGGTGCAGGCCATGCCGATTACGCCAGCATCGTGAGCGACCGCCACCACGCGCGGCTGCTGGCGCTGGTGAACCAGGCGCGGTCCCAGGGTACCCAGGTGGTCGAGGTCACACTGCCTGGCGGCGCGGGGCATGCGCGACAGATGGCGCCGATGCTGGTGTTTCAGCCGGCGGCCGATGGCCGTCTACTGCGCGAAGAAATCTTTGGTCCCGTTCTTCCAGTGCTCAGCTATACCCGCATTGAAGACGTCATCGCGAGCATCAACGCGGGACCGAGGCCGCTGGCGCTCTATTGGTTTGGCAGCGACAACGCTGTTCGTGACCAGGTGCTGCACGGCACGGTCAGCGGCGGCGTCACGGTCAATGACACACTGCTGCACATTGCCCATGAAAACCTGCCATTCGGGGGCGTGGGCGACAGCGGCTGGGGCGCCTACCACGGCGAAACCGGCTTTCTGCGCTTCACTCACGAGAAGTCAGTGATGGTGCAATCTCGCTGGGCGATTTCCAGCGTGTTTTATCCGCCGTATGGAGCAAGGTTTGACCGGGTGATGGGGCTACTGCGGCGTTTGCTCTGACGCCATGTACGTGCTCAAGGGTTCTCATTCTCGCCGTAGAGCATCAGCGGCACAGGCTGCAGGTAACCCTGTTGAAACAAGCCGTCTGCAAGGTCGCTGACGTCGCCACCCAGCAACGCTGACAACTCTCGCTCGCTGCGCCTGCCGTTGGCCATCAGCAGCAGGCTGTGAGCGCGGCGACCAACCAGGTCAGGCCGCGACAGCGCTTCCCATGCTTTGTGCGTTTTGGCGATGCGTTCCTGTTGATGAATGTTCATGGTCGTTCCCTTGTCTTTTTCTGTGGCTTTGTGGATAGCAAGATACGGGCCCGCTGTGACAAGGGTGTGACGGACGCCGATGCACCGACCCTGGGCGCCGCGCTCGCGCGGCGTAACATAGAGCGTATGCACACCGCCACCCTGGACATCGCCGCTGAACCCGTCAATCCGGTTCCACTCAAGCAGGACGCGGCAGTGATTGGTCTGGTTGGCTTGGCCCACGGCACTTCACATTTTTCGCACTTGCTGTTGGCGCCGTTGTTTCCGCTGTTCATGCGTGACTTTGGGCTGAGCTATTCCGACGTCGGTTTGCTGATGAGCATCTTCTTCGTCATTTCGGGGACGGGACAAGCTTTGTCCGGCTTTGTGGTGGACCGGATGGGCGCCCGGCCGGTCCTGTTTGCCGCAATTGGCTGTTTCCTGATGGCTTCGCTGGCGGCTTCGGTAGCCACCGGCTATTCAGGGCTGGTATTGGTGTCGGTGCTGGCCGGGCTGGGGAATGCGCCGTTCCATCCCGCGGACTTCACCATCTTGAACCAGCGCGTATCGCCACCGCGCCTGGGCTATGCCTTCAGTGCCCATGGCCTGACCGGCAATCTGGGGTGGGCGCTGGCGCCGACCTTCCTGGTCGGGATCACCGCTTTGGCCGATTGGCGAACTGCCTACCACTGCGCCGCGCTGCTGTACCTCGCGGTGATGTTGCTGTTGTTCTTGCATCGAGACAAGCTCCATACCCAGGTGCAGGTGCGCCGCGTTGATGCATCCAGGGTATCCGACCTGGCTTTCCTGAAGCTACCCGTGGTCTGGTGGTGTTTCGCCTTCTTCCTGCTCTCGACCATGACCTTGGCCGTGGTGCAGAATTTTGTGCCGTCGATCCTCAAAGCGGTGCATGGGGTCAGCGTAGAGGCGGCCACGCTCACCATCAGCGCTTACATGCTGTTCGGCGCCTTGGGCATGCTGGTGGGTGGCTTTGTGGCCGCCAGATCGGCGCACAGTGACCGAGTGGTGGCGCTGTCAATGACGGCGGGTGCGGCGCTGCTGCTGCTGTGCGCGACGGGCTGGCTAGGTGCCACCGGTACGATGGCGGTCCTGGCGGCCACTGGTTTCGCCGTTGGGGTCGGCGGCCCCAGCCGCGACATGATGATCAAGAAAGCCACACCCCAGGGTGCCACAGGGCGTGTCTACGGTACGGTGTACTCGGGCCTGGATGTCGGTTTTGCACTGTCGCCGATGATCTTCGGCGCTTTCATGGACAGGGGCTGGTACGCGCTGACCCTGGGGGGCGCGGCGCTGGTGCTGCTGGTTTCCGTCTATGCGGCCGTCGGCGTCGGCCGCCGCACCTCGCGATGAGCTTATGCACAATTCAGGAATGACATCAGTGCTTGCCGGACACCTGCTCGTCGATTGCCTCATCGCCCAGGGCGTGACCCACGCGTTTGGCGTTCCTGGTGAGAGCTACCTTGCTGTCCTTGACGGTTTCCATGACCGTGCCGAGCACATTCGTTTCGTGACCAACCGTCAAGAAGGTGGGGCTGCTTTCATGGCCGAGGCCCATGGCAAGCTGACCGGGCGCCCGGGTGTCTGCTTCGTGACCCGGGGACCGGGCGCGACCAATGCCTCGATTGGCGTGCACACCGCGTTTCAGGATTCCACGCCCATGGTGCTTTTCGTCGGCGACGTGAGCAGCGACGCGCGCGATCGCGAGGCGTTTCAGGAAGTGGACTACAACGCGTTCTTCGGCCCCAGCACCAAGGGCATGGCCAAGCGCGTCGAGCGCATCGACGACGCGCGCCGCATTCCCGAGTACGTGGCCCGCGCTTTTTCCACCGCGATGAACGGGCGACCTGGCCCGGTGGTGCTGGTGCTGCCCGAAGACATGCTGACCCAGTCGGTGCAGGCTCTGCCGCTGCCACGGACAGAGCCGGTACAAGCCTGGGCCGATCCGGGTGCGCTGCGCGAGCTGCGGAGCCTGCTGTTGGCGTCGCAGCGGCCGCTGGTGATCACCGGTGGCGGCGGCTGGACGCCGCAATCGGCAGCGGCATTGCAGCGGTTCGCCGAAGGCTGGCAATTGCCGGTCGCCAATGCCTTTCGGTTCCAGGACTGTTTTGACAACCACCATCCCCTGTACATCGGCGATGTCGGGCTGGGCATCAACCCGGCGCTCGCCAGGCGCATTCGTGAAAGCGACCTGATCCTTGCCATAGGTCCTCGCCTGGGTGAAGCCACCACAGCTGGCTACACACTGATCGAGGCACCGGTGCCCCGGCAAGCACTGGTTCACATCCACGCCAGCGCCGAAGAACTGGGCCGCGTTTTCCAGCCGACGCTGGCGGTGCATTCAACGATGAATGCGGCCGCTCGCTCGCTCGAGGTACTCAGCGCACCGCCAGGTATCGCCTGGGGCCAATGGACGCAGGCCTGCCACGCCGACTATCTGGCCACCATAGATGTGGCCAACGACGGCATCGAGCTGCCAGGCAACCTGGACATGCCGGCCATCATCCACACACTGCAAAATCACTTGCCCGCCGACGCGATACTGACCAACGGGGCGGGCAACTTTGCCAGCTGGCTGCACCGCTTTTACCGCTACCACGGGATGGCCAAGGGGTTCAAGACACAGTTGGCGCCGACCAACGGTGCCATGGGCTATGGCGTGCCAACGGGTATCGCCGCCGCCATCGTGACGGGCCGAACCGTGTTCACCATTGCGGGCGACGGCGATTTCCTGATGAATGGCCAGGAGCTGGCCACAGCCGTGCAACACGGCGCAAAGACCATCATCCTGCTGCTCAACAACGGCACCTACGGCACGATCCGCATGCACCAAGAACGCGAGTACCCTGCGCGGGTCAGCGGTTCTGATTTGAGCAACCCTGACTTCTGTGCACTCGCCCAGGCTTATGGATACGCCGCTGAACGGGTGACGCACACGGCGCAATTCGAGCCGGCATTGGAGCGTGCACTGGAGGCTTCAAGGGGTACGCTGATCGAGGTGATGCTTGATCCTGAGGTGCTCACAACACGTGCAACACTGTCGTCGATCCGGGAAAAAGCCCGCTAAGGGGTCTTTTTTGTTGCTTCGTAGCAACGAA
>JBIIQD010000314.1:0-4091 GCA_044342265.1 Hydrogenophaga sp.
GGGTCGCAGCCCGTGGCCCGGCCAAGCCGGTTCCACGGCTGCCCTGACAAAGTCCCGTCTCCTTGGACGCATTCCTTCTCCCCATGATTCTTGAGCCTTTGCTGATCGCCGAGCTAACGCTGTTGGGCCTGTGCACCGGGTTTCTCGCGGGCCTGTTGGGCATCGGTGGCGGCATGATCATGGTGCCCTTCATCAGCGCCATCCTTACCCACCGCGGCTTGGAGCCCGGCCTAGCCGTCAAGATGGCGATCGCCACTTCGATGGCCACCATCATCTTCACATCGATCTCCAGCGTGCGCGCCCATCACCAACGCGGTGCGGTGCGCTGGGACATCGTGAGGCGACTGTCACCAGGCATCGTGATAGGTGCCGGGCTGGCCAGCCTCGGCGCTTTTGCGCTTCTCAAAGGAAGCTTGCTGGCGCTGCTGTTCGCACTCTTTGTTGGCTTCTCGGCCACCCAGATGCTGCTGGACAAAAAACCCAAGGCATCGCGCACCTTGCCTGGTACCGGCGGTCAGCTGGGCGCCGGCACGGTGATCGGGTTCCTCTCAGGACTGGTCGGCGCGGGTGGCGGTTTTGCCAGCGTGCCGTTCATGACTTGGTGCAACGTGGCGATTCACAACGCTGTCGCCACCAGCGCCGCGCTGGGCTTCCCGATCGCCCTGGCCAACGCCATTGGCTACGTGGTCTCGGGTCAGGGTGTGGCCGACCGGCCAGACGGCTCGTTCGGCTATGTGTTCGTGCCTGCCTTGGTGGTGATCGCCGTCGCCAGCGTGCTGATGGCTCCGCTGGGTGTCAAGGCAGCGCACGCACTGCCCGTGAAATCGCTCAAGCGCGCGTTCGCCCTGATTCTGTACTTGCTCGCGGCATACATGCTCTACAAAGGCCTGAACGCTTGAGGCTGCCTCATGCCGCCTTGTGCAGCGGTCTGTCGACGATCAGCGTGCCGTCTTCGTCGGCGTACAGCCATTCTCCAGGTCGCACCGTCACACCTTGAATGCGGACCACCACGTCGCGCAGCCCTTGCTGACGGCGCTCCGTGGGCAAAGGCAAAGAGCCCAACGCGCGAATGCCCGTGTCACACACCGCCAGTTCGGCAACGTCTCGCACACACCCGTCGATCAACACACCGGCCCATCCATTGCGCGCAGCGGCAACCCCCAGATTGCCGCCCAGCAGTGCACGTCGAAGTGATGCACCGCCATCGACCACCAGCACACGCCCTTCTCCCGGGCTTTCCACAGCGGCCTTGACCAGGCTGTTGTCATCCAGGCACTGAACCGTGACCACCGGCCCGGCAAACTGGCGCCGCGCACCAAAATCACGAAACACCGGAGGCAGTACGCGAAGCGCTCCTGAGTAGTCTCCTTTGTGTTCGTCGCAGAGATCGCAGGTCGAAAAAAGCAGACTGGAAACCATGTGGCATGCCCTCTTGAGAACAATTCTTCAAAGAGGCGAAATTCAAGCACACAGAACGCGGTTCTCCTTCGCCACAGCGACGAATGTTGTTTTCGGGGCCAAAAATCCACATTTCCCCTATGAAAACCTGCAAAAAAACCTCTGTGCCATCTTGGAAGTCAGAAACAACTCCATTAGCATGCGAGACACCAGTAAGAGAGCGCGTTCTCCTCTGGTGTTACTCAACTTCTAGAAGGAAATCCCATCATGGCAACTGCAAAGAAAGCTCCTGCGAAGAAAGCCGCTCCGGCCAAGAAGGCTGCCCCAGCTAAAAAGGCCGCTCCAGCCAAAAAAGCTGCACCAGCCAAGAAAGCCGCCCCGGTGAAAAAGGCCGCTCCAGCCAAAAAAGCTGCACCGGCCAAGAAAGCCGCTCCGGCGAAAAAGGCCGCTCCAGCCAAGAAGGCTGCGCCCGCCAAAAAGCGCACCCCCAACGCGGCCTTCATGAAGGCCATGACCCCCAGCGCCGCCTTGGCCGCCATCGTCGGCAGCAGCCCGCTGCCACGCACCGAAGTGACCAAGAAGGTCTGGGAATACATCAAGAAGAACAAGCTGCAGGATGCGGTCAACCGCCGCATGATCAACGCCGACGCCAAGCTGAAAGAAATCTTCAAGAAGGCCCAGGCGTCGATGTTTGAAATGACCAAGATGATCAACGATCACCTCAAGTGATCTCCTGATCTGGCGAGGCGCCTTGTGCGCCTTGTCCACAAAAGAGCCGGTTCTGCCGGCTCTTTTTTTTGGCGTGAGAGAGGTCGTCCGTTCGGCGGACAGATGTGAGAAACTGAAACAACACTTCCCCCAAACGAGGCATGACACAAGCGCCGCCCCCCAGCACCATTGTCCCCCGAGGTGACTTGGCATCACATGCCAGGGTGCCTGATCTCCCCCTGCAGCAGAACAAGGTGGTGCTGGTGATGGACCTGGTGGAATCCGTGAGACTCATGGCGTCCGATGAGGCGACTGTGGTGTCTCATTGGCACAGCTTCCTTCAGCACGCCCGCGAAGAAGTGCTGCCCCGGCATGGCGGGCGCCTGGTCAAGAGCTTGGGGGACGGCATCCTGGCAGAGTTTGACGATGCCGCGCCTGCAGCCAAGGCCACGCTGTCGCTGCACCGCTACTTCGACGACGTCAACCTTCGTCGAGACGACGACAGCAAGCTCTGGCTGCGCGCCGGGCTCAATGCGACCCACCTGTACGTGGACGAGGGTGATGTGTTTGGCCACGGCGTGAATTTGGCGGCCCGCGTGTCCGGTCTCGCGAATCCAGGCGAGACTGTGATCACAGCCAACGTCCATGACGCGCTGGTCGATGGCGTCGATGGCGACATGCACGACATGGGAGAGAGCTATCTCAAGCACTGGCCTGAGCCGATTCGTACCTGGACGTTGTCATCCCCCTCCGGAGCCGGCCTGGTGTTCAAATCGACGGCGCCGACCAAACCTGATGATTTCAGGGCAACCATCGCGGTACTGCCCTTTGTCTCCCGTGGCAACGCTGCCGAGCACTTCGTCATCGGCGAGTTGCTGGCCGATGGTGTGATCGTGCAGCTCTCGCGCAGCCAGCAGCTGCGCGTGATCTCGCGCCTTTCCACGTCGGTGCTCCGAGGACGTCAAGACGCCAACCAGACCGCCAGCCAGCAGCTGGACGCCAACTTCGTGCTCTCAGGCAGCTATGTCACGGTGGGCGAGCGCGTGCTGGTGACCGCAGAGCTGTGCGACACAAGGCACAACGAGGTCGTCTGGGCTGACCGTCTGACCGGAGACGTGATGGACGTGGTTCAGCAGGAGAGCGAGCTGATCAACGCCTTGGCGTCCACGTGCGCCGACCAGTTGTTGCAAACGGAGGTGCAACGCACTCTCACGCAAGCGCTGCCCAGGCTGGACAGCTGCGCCCTGATGCTGGGCGCCATCAACCTGATGCACCGCTCCACCCGCCGGGATCTGGAACGCAGCCAGCAACTGCTGGGGGCTTTGGTGGAACGCCACAAAAGGTCGGTCACTCCATGGGCCTGGTTGGCCAAGTGGCACATCATGCAGGTGGTACAGGGCATGGCGCCGAACCCCCACGCATCGTTTCAGAAAGCGATCGACATTGCCGATCGCGCCCTGGATATGGTGCCAGACAGCGCATTGGCGCTTGCGGTCAAGGGGCACGCGATGTGCCATCTCGGCAAGGACGTTGATGGTTCGAACCATCTTTTGCTGGAGGCCACACACGCCAACCCCAACGACCCGATGGCCTGGCTTTATCGAAGTGTCTGGTCCACCATGTGGGGCACCCCCGAAGAATCTGTCACGCAGGCAGAAAACGCACTGCGACTGTCTCCGCTTGATCCGCAGAAGTACTACTTCGAGATGATGCTGGCCAGCTGCCACCTGTCCACCAGCGACCTGGGCCAGGCTATCCACTACAGCCGATCTTCTCTCAACAAGAACCGATACCACCTGCCCAATCTGAGAATCCTGCTCACCGCACAGTTCGAGTCTGGACAGACCTCCAATGCGAAAGAGACGTTTGCCCTGTTGCGTTCGCATCAACCTGACTTGACGTTGTCACAGTACCTTTCGTCCGGAAGCCTCAGTCCGCTGAGACAACGTACCGCGCGAGTCCTCGAGTCCCTAGGTCTTCCTAAA
>JBIIQD010000315.1:0-4088 GCA_044342265.1 Hydrogenophaga sp.
GCATGAGCATGCGGCGTTGCCGTTGCCAGGCTTCGCCCTCGGTGACCAGCACACTCTGGCCCAGCATTTGCGTGAACACCTCAATGCCGCGCTCCCAGCGGATCAGGTGCGCGTGCTGGCCGACCAGGGCCTCCCGCACCAGCGCGGGCGACATCAGGTTCCAGGCCTGCTCGTTGCCCAGCCGCATGACGCACAGCTCACCGTGCTCGCGGTGCATGCGCGCCTCGAAAGCCAGGTAGTCGCGCCGCATCTCGCGCAGCAGAGGCAAGCCCCACCAGCGTGTGGACGGGCCGGGCGGAAGCCGGGTGGGCAAAGAACGGGTGGGTGCGGTGGATGTCATGGACGCATCTTGTAGCGCCTGCAGGGCGCTGTCTTGAACGATGGCGACATGCTGGGGAGATGGACAGAACGGGCGGCCCAGCTTATACACTCGGGTCCATGGCCGTGCCATCAAACCCCACGCTCGCTTTCGGCGACCAACTGATTCCCAGCGGCACGCTCTGGCTGCCCCGCGCGACATTGACAGCCTGCCTGCGCGGCGTCATGGTGCGCAACACGCTGGGACACAGCCTCACCGACGTCCAACGCATCAACCACTTTCCCGCCTCGCCCCTGTGTAGCCTGAACTGGTGGTTCGCTGGGTCCAGCGTCATGCTGGAAGCATCCCGGCCTGGCCAGATGGCCACCCACTCGGACCCCCATCACCCCCTGCAGGGGCGCTGGGTGCTGGGCGGACCGCAGACTCGGCCAACATCGAGCTGGTGCCCCGGCCCGGTGCACGCGATGATGGTGATGTTCATGCCCGACGCCCTGCACGCGATGACCGGACTGGAACCCGCTGGCATCTCCGACCGTGTTGTGGACGCGGCCACCGTGCTGCCGCCCGAGTGGTTGGCCATGTGCCAGCAGGTGCAGGACGCGAGCGACGACGCCCAGCGGCTTGAGGTGCTGGAGGACTTTCTGGAACCGCGCTGGCTGGCCTGCCGCAGCGAAGGCCCGCTGCTGGCGCACCGTTACACCGACTGGGTGACCCACCTCGCGCAGCGCGCTGCCGTGTCAGGCCCCGGCCGCAGCCTGCGCCAGCTGGAGCGGCGCGTGAAGCGCTGGGCCGGCCTGCCACTGCGCGAGCTGCGCGGCATGGCCCGCAGCGAACAGGCCTTTTTTGACGCGGTGGCCGCACACGGACAGTCCGGCAGCATCCGCTGGGCCGACGTCGCCGCCGACAACGGCTATGCCGACCAGTCCCACATGTGCCGCGTCACCCGCCGCATCACCGGCTTCAGCCCCGAAGCGTTGCGCGAAGGCATTGAAAAGGAAGAGCCGTTCTGGGCTTACCGGCTCTGGATGTGACCAACGAAAAGACGGCGCCCGAAGGCGCCGTTGCAAAGGCCAGAGGCATCGCGGAACCGGCTTTGCCGGGCCGCTGATGCCGCCCCCTTGAGGGGGTCGCGCGGAGCGCGGCGGGGGTGTCAGCTCTGTTTCACCTTCAGGCGCCACGCATGCAACAGCGGCTCGGTGTATCCACTCGGCTGTGCCTTGCCTTTGAACACCAGGTCCAGGGCGGCCTGGTAGGCCATGCTGGTCTTGGCGTTGCCGGCCATGGGCTGGTAGAGCTTGTCGCTGGCGTTCTGCTTGTCCACCTTGGCGGCCATGCGCTCGTAGGTGTCTCGCACCTGCTGTTCCGTGACGATGCCGTGGTGCAGCCAGTTGGCCACGTGCTGGCTGGAAATGCGCAGCGTGGCGCGGTCTTCCATCAGGCCGATGTCGTTGATGTCGGGCACCTTGGAGCAGCCCACGCCCTGGTCGACCCAGCGCACCACGTAGCCCAGGATGCCCTGGATGTTGTTGTCCAGCTCGGCCTGCTTCTCGGCTTCGGTCCAGTTCGGGTTGGCGCTCACCGGCACGGTCAGCAGGCCGGTCAGGATGTTGTCGCGCTCCTTGGCGGCGTCGATCTTTTCCAGCTCCTTCTGCACGTCGGACACCAGCACCTGGTGATAGTGCAGGGCGTGCAGCGTGGCGCCGGTGGGGCTGGGCACCCAGGCGGTGTTGGCGCCGGCCTTGGGGTGGCCGATCTTCACCTTCATCATCTCGGCCATCAGGTCGGGCATGGCCCACATGCCCTTGCCGATCTGCGCCTTGCCGCGCAGGCCGCAGGACAGACCCACCAGCACGTTGTTGCGCTCGTAGCTCTGGATCCAGGCGCTGGTTTTCATGTCGCCCTTGCGCACCATGGGGCCGGCCAGCATGGCGGTGTGCATCTCGTCGCCGGTGCGGTCCAGGAAGCCGGTGTTGATGAAGGCCACGCGGCTGGCGGCGGCTTCGATGCAGGCCTTGAGGTTGACGGAGGTGCGGCGCTCTTCGTCCATGATGCCCAGCTTGACGGTGCTGTCGGCCAGGCCCAGCACCTGCTCGACGCGGCCGAACAGCTCGCAGGCAAAGGCCACTTCGCGCGGGCCGTGCATCTTGGGCTTGACGATGTAGACCGAGCCTTTGCGCGAGTTGCGGATCGCGTCTTTCTTGGTTTTCTTCAGGTCGTGCATCGCGATGGTGGTGGTGACCATCGCATCGAGGATGCCTTCGGGGATTTCCTTGCCCTCGGCGCCCCACAGGACGGCGGGGTTGGTCATCAGGTGGCCGACGTTGCGCACGAACATAAGCGAGCGGCCGTGCAGGCGCACGGTCTTGCCGTTCGGTGCGGTGTATTCGCGGTCGGCGTTCAGGCCGCGTGTGAGCGTCTTGCCGCCCTTTTCAAACGACTCGACCAGCGTGCCCTGCAGGATGCCGAGCCAGTTGCGGTAGGCCAGCACCTTGTCTTCGGCGTCCACCGCAGCCACGGAGTCTTCCAGGTCCAGGATGGTGGACAGCGCGGCTTCGATCACCAGGTCGCTCACGCCGGCGGCGTCGGTCTTGCCGATGGCGGTGGTGCGGTTGATCTGGATTTCCAGGTGCAGTCCGTTGTGCTGGAGCAGCACGGCGCTGGGGGCCTTGGCTTCGCCCTGGAAGCCGATGAACTGGCTCTTGTGTTCCAGCTTGCTGGTGCCGCCGTCGGCCAGGCCCACGACCAGCTCACCGTCTTTGTTGACCTTGTAGCCGGTGGAGCCGACGTGCGAGCCCTTCTTCAGCGGGGCAGTGCGGTCCAGCACGTAGCGCGCGTATTCGATAACCTTGGCGCCGCGCTTGGGGTTGTAGCCGCCCTTGGGGCCGGTCTTGCCGCAGCCCTTGTCTTCGCTGATGACGTCGGTGCCGTACAGCGCGTCGTACAGGCTGCCCCAGCGCGCGTTGGCGGCGTTGAGCGCGTAGCGTGCGTTCAGGATCGGCACCACCAGCTGCGGGCCGGCCTGGGTGGCCAGCTCGTCGTCCACGTTCTTGGTGGTCGCCTTCACCTTCTTGGGCACGGGCACGAGGTAGCCGATGGTTTCCAGGAATTGGCGGTAGGCCACCATGTCGCGGATCGGGCCGGGGTTGGCGCTGTGCCAGGTGTCCAGCTCGGTCTGCAGTCGGTCGCGCTCGGCCAGCAGGGCGGCGTTCTTCGGGGCCAGGTCGGCCACGATGGCGTCAAAGCCTTTCCAGAAGGCTTCACTGCTCACGCCGGTGCCGGGCAGCACGTTGGCGTTGATGAATTCGTACAGCTCGGTGGCGACCTGCAGGCCGTGGACTTGGGTGCGTTGTGTCATGAAGAACTCCTGCTGAAAGAAAAAAGAAAAGGGATCAGTCGAAGAAGGACAAAACCTCGCGCAGGTTCGTGGCCGTGCGCGTGGGCGGCGTGCCCAGTTCTTCAAAGGGTTGGTTCTGCCGGTTCACCCACAGCGTGCGGTAGCCGAACCAGGTCGCGGCCAGCGCGTCCCAGGCGTTGCTGCTGACGAACACGATCTGCCCTCGCGGCAGGCCGGTGGCGGCTTCGCCCAGCGCGTATGCATCGGGGTGGGTTTTGTACTTGCGGATGCCGTCCACGCTGATCAGATGGTCCAGCAGTCCGTCGAGCCCGGCGCTGCGTACCGCAATGCCCAGCATCTCGGGCTCACCGTTGCTCAGGATGCCGGTGGCGATGCCCCGGTCTTTCAGCGCCTGCAGCACTTCGCGGTTTTCCG
>JBIIQD010000316.1:0-4076 GCA_044342265.1 Hydrogenophaga sp.
CTGGCCGACTTCGCTGCACCCGAGATCCAGAAACATGACCAGCCGGCCTGGCTCGTGGGCCACTCGCTGGGCGGTTTCCTGAGCATCATGTGCGCGGCACGTCATCCTCAGCTGGGCGGCCATGGCGTGCGGGGCGTGCTGTTGATTGACTCGCCGGTGCTGGGCGGCTGGCGCGCCCGCGCGCTGGAACTGGCCAAACGCACACAGCTGGTGGGATCCATCTCGCCTGGCAAGGTCAGCCGCGGACGCCGCAAAACATGGCCCGACGCCCAGACCGCCCTGGACCATTTCGCCCGAAAGTCCGCCTTTGCGCGCTGGGACCCGCAGGTGTTGCGCGACTACATCGAACACGGCACGGTAGATGCCGAAACGGCCCACGGCACGCAACGCGTGCTGGCCTTTGACCGCGACATCGAAACCGCGATCTACAACACGCTCCCGCACAACCTCGACCGTTTGCTGCGCCGTCATCCGCTGCAGTGCCCGGTGGGGTTCCTGGGTGGCAGCGAATCGCAAGAGATGAAACGGGTGGGCATGACCATGACCCGCAAGCTGGTCGGAGCGCACCCGCAGCGCATCCAGATGGTCCAGGGCAGTCACCTGTTCCCTATGGAGCGTCCCCACGACACCGCTGCGGCCATTGTCGCCAGCCTTCGGGCGCTCTAAAAAAAGGGGTAAATCCGAGGTTTGCCGCCAGGCACCGGGGTTAGTATGGGTTTCATACCATGAGCATCGCTTCGCCTTCCGAGGCTTCCCACTCTGCCGATTCCGTCGGCGACCCTCCTGGCTGGTTATCTGCCGAGCGCCCCGCCTGGCTGCGGTACGGCCTGGCGGTTGCTCTGACCCTGCTGGCGGTTTGGCTGCGGGTCGCCCTTGCGCCCGCCGAATCCGGTGGTCGTTTCGTGACCCCAGCCCTGGCAGTGGCGCTCGCCGCTTTGTATGGCGGCTGGGGACCTGGCCTGTTCAGCATCGTCCTGGGCATGGTGCTGGTCAACTTCTACATGATGGCGCCCTATGGCTCGCTGGCAATCGACAACCTGTCCGAAGCGTTCTGGCTCAACGTCTGGCACCTGATCACGCAACTGGTCGTGGTGGGTGCAATCACCATGATGCAGTTGCACAACCGGCAACTGCGGACAGCAAGCCGAAGGGTCAACCAGGTCCACAAGCATTTTCTGGACACGTTCGAACACGCCGCAGCAGGCATCACCCATGTAGATACCAGTGGTCGGCTGTTGCGGACCAACCAGACTTTTTGCCGCATGGTCGGATACAGCAAGGTCGAACTCGCTCGCTTGAGCTTCCAGGACATCACCTTCCACGAGGACGTCGGACCTGATGTCAAGCTGCTCAATGAAGCTCTGGCGGGCATGCGTTCGAGCTATACGCTGGAGAAGCGCTACCGTCACAAAGACGGGCACGCCGTATGGGTACAGCTCACGGTGGCGCTGATGCGCAAACCTGACCGCAGCCCAGACTATTTCATCTCGGTGGTGCAAGACATCAGCGCCCAGAAAGCCGCCGAGGACGCCTTGCGCACCAGCCAGAAGCTGATGGATCAAGCCCAGAATCTGGCGAACATCGGGGCCTGGCAAGCTGATTTGAACACGGGCAAGATCAGCAGCCTGGCTATGCACGGTTCATTTCTTTCCTTCCCCGCCAATGAATACGGGTTCAAGGACTTGCTGGACATGATCCACCCGCATGACCGCCACCGTGTCGAGTCTCTGTGGCCCCGGGCGGTCAAGGGTGAAGCCCAGTACGAAATCGAGTACCGGGTACTGCTGGGCGGGCGCGAGTACTGGCATTCGGTGAAGGCTGAGTTTGAACGGGACGCAGACGGTCGCGCACTCAAGGCACTGGGCGTGACACAGGACATCACCGGGCGAAAGCGCGTGGAACTCGACTTCCAGAACCTCAACGCCACCCTGGAGCAACGCATCCAGGACCGCACACGCGCGTTGCGCGCCGCTTACGATGAACTGGAGAGCTATTCCTATGCCGTGGCGCACGATCTGCGCTCGCCGCTGCGCATCATCAACGGTTTCGCGCAGGCGCTGCAGGAAGACAACCCTGGGCTTGCCAACGCCAGTCAGGACCACCTCGACCGCATCAAGGCAGCGAGCAAGAAGATGGGGGAGCTGATTGACGGTCTGCTCAAGCTATCGCAGGTCGCGCGGGGCGACGTGAACCGGGTCCCGGTGAACCTCAGTGCTGTGGCGACCCACATTCTGGAAGAGCTGAGCGTGACTGAGCCTCAGCGCAACGTCGACTGGACCATAGCCGCCGACCTCATCGTCCAGGCCGACCCAGCCCTGGTCGAGGCGCTGATGCAGAACCTGCTGAACAACGCCTGGAAATACACCGCCTGTACGCCCCAGGCCGATATCCGCGTTTTTTCCCGCGACGTTGAGGGCGTGCGCGAATACTGTGTGAGCGACAACGGAGCTGGTTTCGACATGGCGCGCGCCGGCAAGCTGTTCCAGCCCTTCCAGCGCATGCACCAGCCTCACGAGTTCACCGGGCTGGGCATTGGGTTGGCGACCTCGCGCCGCATCGTTCAGCGCCATGGCGGTGAGCTGCGTGCCCACAGCGCGCCAGGAGAAGGCGCCACCTTCTCTTTCACCCTGCCAGATAGCTGATCAAGCCGACCAGTCGATCCAGCCAAAGTGAGCGGTCAGCAGGATCAGCACCCCGAAGGCGATCCGGTACCAGGCGAATGGCACGAAGCTGTGACTGGCCACATAGCGCAGCAGCCAGCGGATGCAGAGCCAGGCGCTGAGGAAGGCAAACAGCAGGCCGACCGCGAACATCGGAATGTCGGCGGCCGACAGCAGCGCCCATTCCTTGTACAGGCTATAGGCGCCCGCCCCGATCAGAATCGGGATGCCCAGGAAGAAGCTGAAATCGGTCGCCACTTTGCGCGACAGGCCAAACAGCATGCCGCCGATGATGGTCGAACCCGAGCGGCTGGTGCCCGGAATCAGCCCGAAGCATTGCGCCAGACCGACCTTGAGCGCATCCATCGGCGTCAGCTCGTCCAGCGACTGCACCCGCGCCTCTGACGGCGGGCGCCGCTCTGCCCACAGGATCACGAAGGCGCCCAGGATGAAAGCGGTCGCGACCACCGTGGGCGTGAACAGATGCGCCTTGATTGCCTTGCCCAGCAGCAGGCCCAGCACCACAGCCGGCACGCAGGCGATCACCACGTTGAGCGCGAAACGCTGCGCCACCCGCTCGGACGGCAGGCCGACGATGGTGGCGCGGATGCGCTGCCAGAACACGATGATCACGGCGAAGATCGCGCCGGTCTGGATCGCGATCTCGAACACCTTGGCGCGCTCGTCGTGAAAGTCCAGCAGAGTGCCCGCCAGGATCAGGTGACCGGTGGAAGAGATCGGGAGAAACTCGGTCAGCCCTTCCACCACGCCCATGATGGCGGCCTTGATCAGCAGCATGAAGTCCATGGTCAGGTCCTCAGCGCGGCAAAGGGTCGAGGGTCAGCGTGAGCCCGCCCGGCACCACGCGAATCGCCCCGGGACGGTAGCCGCGCCCGGTCAGCGACTCCATGTCTTCCTTCTTCAAGCGGTACACCACCGCCTCCTTGAGCACGTCATCGGCCAGCAGGCCACCGAGCCTCTTGACCTGGGCCGCCTGGGCCGCGTTCAGGCCGTCCACGTCCAGCCGCTCCACCCGCGCCTGCGTCAGCCGCAGCGTCGCATCGGAGGACTCTAAACGCAGGCCGTAGCTCAACTCCAGCTTGCCCTTGATGTCTGACGACCCGGGCAGCGGCAGGCCAAACAGGTAACTCACCTCGGTGCCGACCCGGTTCTCTTCGGGCAAGAGGCGCAGCCGTGGCTGGTCCAGCGTGACCTCGAACAGGCCCAGGTAACGCTGCTTGACCGGGAAGCGGTTGGCGATGCGTTCAAGCAGCTGAGCTTCGCTGATGTTGATCTGGCGCGGGCCAGTGGACAGGGCGCCACACCCGGCGAGGGTCAGCAGAGCCACCGAGGCAAGGGCCAAGCGGCGGCGACACGGGGAAGAAAAAAGCATGGGATCAGAGTCCTGAAAACATG
>JBIIQD010000317.1:0-4065 GCA_044342265.1 Hydrogenophaga sp.
CCGTTCCTGACCTGGGCCCAGACCGGCGCCATCTTCAAGGACGCCAAGCACCCGGCAGCCGCCAAGCTCTACATGAGCTGGATGCTGTCGCTGCCCATGCAGGCACAACCCCGACAGTTCCCGCTACGCAAAGACGTGGCACCCTTGCCAGGCTACAAGCCGATCGAGCAGTACAACACCAGCCCCGAGGACTTTCGAACCTTCATGCGCGACCGCGCACGGGTGGAGCGACTCAAGAGCCTGTTCGAACGTCTGATCGGCCCGGTGCAAGGCATCTCTCCGCTCAAGGACTGATCCCCGTTTGTGAAACGGTCACGGTCACGGCACATCAGGGTCCGATTGCAGATTGGCCTTCATCAGGGCGAGCAAACGCCTCAACTCCCGCGTGTCCTCGGCGCTCATGCCTGAGGCCGCCTGGGCAGCGATCTGACGCCGCTGCTTCTGGATCGCATCATGCAGTCGCTGGGCTGCCAGGGTGGGAAACAGGCGCGTGACGCGACGGTCGTTCTCATCGGGTTGCGACCTGAGCAAATCCCGCTCCTTGAGCAAAGCAATCAGCCGGGCCAGCTGCCCTTTGTCGCGACCCGAATGCTGCGCCAGGTCGCTTTGCGTGCTGCCTGGATGGCGCACGAAAAAGCCCAAGGCTCGCCCCTCCATGGGATGCAAGCCCTCATCCGGCATCTGCCGCCGCTGCAACGAACTGGCCAGATGCATCAGCTCATGCATGGCCTCCATCAACTCGTCGTCCGGACAGCGCCTCATGTTATTGGTTGACTCTATCAACTGTAAATGTCATAATAGATGACATTATCAATCAATAACTCTTGCCATGACTTTTTCCACTGTCTCGATCGAACGCCCCGCCAGCCTGATCCGCCGGGTTCGCCACGACCTCGTGCGCCGTGAGGTGCGCGTGCAGCGCATCGCTGACCTGAGCCCCAGCCTTCGCGCCATCACCTTTGGAAGTCCTTCGCTGGACGGCTTCACCTCGATGTCCTTTGACGACCACGTGAAGTTCATCATCAGCGACGCCGCCGGCCGGGAGCATCGACGCGACTACACGCCGCACCACTTCGATGCCAGCCGGGGCGAGCTGACCCTTTGGTTTGTGCTGCACGCCACGGGCGCTGCCAGTGACTGGGCCCGGCGCGCGCAAGTCGGCGATGCAGCCGTGGTGGGCGGACCACGCGGCTCCATGATCATCCCGGACACGCTGGACTGGTACCTGCTTGCAGGTGACACCACGGCCCTGCCCGCCATGGCCCGTCGGCTCAACGAACTGCCCGCGCGCGCGCAAACCGTGGTGCTGCTGCAGAGTGCTCAAGCGCTTGACCAGAGCGCCTTGCCCCCCCGCGCGGGTCTGAAACTGCTGTGTCTGCCGGACGAAGAGGCCCTGATCGCCGCGGCGCGCTCAGTCGACTTGCCTGCGGGAGAGGGGTTTTCGTGGTGCGCTGGAGAAGCTCACTCGATGACGCGGTTGCGCGAGGTGTTGCTGGTGGAGCGCCAACTGCCACGCAGCCATGTCAAGGTGTCGGCCTACTGGAAGATCAACGCCACGGATTTCCACGAAACACTGGATTGAGTCAGCGCACCGCCAGATCGATGCGCCGTTGAATGCGCGCCGCTTCGTCGACCGCGCCGGCCGCCTGGGCCTGCTTGAGTTGCACCCCCAGCCAGGCCAGCAAGGGTCGGCGCCAACCGCGTTGTGATGCGGTCTCGACCGCGGCGGCGACCACGGCCGGGCTGGCCGCGCTGCGGCGCAGCAGCACGCCCGCCGCAATCAGCCGCGACAGCGGGTCGGCGATGTCCTTGAGATCGGCCCCTTGCGCTGACACCAGCTTCTGATGCGGCGCTGGCAAGAGAGCGGCGTCTTCAGCCTGGGCCTGACCGGCGAGATACCGCGCATAGGCCCTTTCCGGCGGCGGCGCATCGCCTGCGACCGCTTCGAACCCCACGCAAGGCTCGAACACCAGCGACGCCACGCGCGTTGCACAACGCGTCAACTCCAGCCGCGCGACCAGTTCAGGCCGCGCCGTGCGGGAGACCTCGCTGCGCGCGCGCTGAAACTCGACCTCCTCCACCTTGGTGTTGCCACTGAGCCAGGCTTCGGCTGCGCGCTCGGCGCTGCTCTTGGCGTTCATCTGCCAGTCGGGCGGCGGCGGCGTGCTGCCGCAGGCAGACACCAGCAGGGTCAACGCGAACAGGCTGTGACGCATGGACTTGTTCATTTCAGTTCAATCTGCGCCTCGCGCTTGAGCGGCCACAGACGGTTGACCTCGTTGATCAGCGCATCGACCTTGCGCAGGCTGGCGTCGACCTCGCCACGCAGCTGGCTGAGGTCATTCGTGGCCTCGCGCGTGTTGCTGGTGATACCTTGCGCGTCGATCAGCAGCTTGTCGACTTTCTGCAGACTGCCGCGCGCCTCGCCGAGCAGTCCGTCCAGCTGCTTGACCGTGCCGCGCGCGTCCTGCACCAGCCCGCCTTCGGTTGTCCCGCCCGGGCCAGCGCCCTGCCCGAACACCTGCTTGTCGGCGTTCGCGACCAGGCCGTCCAGCCGCGCCATCAGCTTGTCCGCGCGCGCCAGCACAGTGTTCGTCCGCTGCACCGCCTCGGCCACCTTCCTGGCGTCGTCGTCGTTGCCGAACAGCGCGCCCATCGCGCCCTGCGGGCCATTGAGCCGCGCCGCCGTGCCTTGCAGGTGCACCAGGCTTTGCGGCAGCGGCGCATCGGCGGCGGTCAACGCATTGAGGTTGCCGATCAGCTCCTTGATCGAGGCCACGATGCCCGGAATCTCGGCCGTCGCGTCGCCGCTGAGCACCGGGCGCTTGGCGCCGTCTTCCAGCGGCGGATCGGTCAGCACGCCGCTGTAGGCCTTGATCTTGGTGCCGCCGACCACAGCTTTTTCCATCGTGAAAATGCTGGAGCTGCGCAGCCACTTCGCGTCCTTGACCGGTACGTCGACCAGGAAATGCACGTTGCCGTCGTCGTTCAGTTCGATCCGGCCCACCCGACCGATCGCGAAACCGGCAAAAGTCACATTCATCCCCACCGAGACACCCTCCGAGTCGGGCGCGATCAACACCAGCCGCTGCGTACGCTCGAATACGCCGCGCGCATACGCGACGTACAGCGCCGAGCCGATCACGAGCAGCAACAGGAACACCAGCAGCAGCGCCGCCTTCAGCTCCAGGTTCTTCACCGGCGGCGGCACAGGCTCCAGCGGAGGCGGCTTGTCGACAGGGTTCATCGGGCGGATTCCATGGTTCAGTAGTAGTTGCCCAGCAGCGAAATGACTTCCAGTATCAGCAGCACCGACAGCAGGCGCGCAAACTCGGAAATGTCACTCAGGCGGCCGAACCCGCCCATCAGGTCTCGCCGCGCGCTGGCCGCCAGGGGAATGATCGCGACCGCCAGACTGAAGAACAGCGTCTTGAGAGAAAAAATCAGGATCACGGCGGGCGAGAACACCTGGCCGACCGCGCGGGTATAGGCGGGCAGCCCCCAGTGAGAAAACCCATAGACGTTCAGGTAGGTCAGCAGCAGCGCCACCACGCTGCTCACCGCCGCCAGCAACAACACCGAAAAAACCCCCGCCAGCGCGCGCGGCAACAGCTCCGTACGCAGCAGCGTCTGTTCGTCGTGTCGCACACCGGCGCGGTGTTGCTGCGACAGCAGTTTGCGGATGCGTTGCGCCTCGGGCATGGTGTGGCGCAGCGCCACGAACATCGCCGCATACAGCGGAATGATCTCCAGCACCAGCGTGCGCACCAGCACCTCCAGCGCGTACTGCGACAGGCCATAGCTGAACGCGGTCGCCACCACGATGCGGATCAGCACCAGACTCAGCAGCGCCGACAGCGTGAGAAAGCCCGTCAGCAGCGGCGCCGACGCCAGATAAATCTGCCGCAACACGGCACTGCGTTGCGCGCCTTGCGCATAGCTGGACGGGGTCAAGGCCAGCACCAGCACCTGCGCCCCCAGCAGCAGCACATGCCACCAGGAGGCCCAGCTGGCCCGCACGCGCCGGCCCCAGGCGCCGAGCGATCGGTCAAGGGCGGTGGAGGC
>JBIIQD010000318.1:0-4045 GCA_044342265.1 Hydrogenophaga sp.
CCCTGCCTGGTGGCGGGTACAAGCTGCAAGCTGTGCAAGCGTTGGCGCCGTACCCCAAGCGCTTCACCGAACACCTGCAGCGCTGGGCCAGCGAGCGACCCGAGCACACCTTCCTGGCCCGCCGCAGTGCCAACCCCGGCCGCGCCTGGGAACGGCTCAGCTACGCCCAGGCGATGCAGCGCGTTCTGGCCCTGGGGCAGGCTTTGTTGAACCACGGCCTCTCGGTCGAGCGACCGCTGGTCATCTTGTCGGGCAACGATTTTGAACACGGCCTGCTCAGCCTGGCGGCGATGCACGTGGGCGTGCCGGTGTCGCCGGTGTCGCCGTCGTATTCGCTGCTCGATCCGGCGGCTGCCCGCGTGGTGCACGCCGTCCAGCTGCTCACGCCGGGCCTGGTGTATGCCGCCAGCGGAAGTGTCTTTGGCCGGGTCATCGTTCAGGCGGTGCCCGCTGGTGTGCCGGTGGTGCTGGGCCAGGGCAGCCTGCCCGACGGCGCGCCCCACACCGTGCTGAGTTTCCAGGCGCTGCAAGCGACCGCACCCACCGCTGCGGTGGACGCCGCGCATGCGCGGGTCGATGGCGACACCGTGGCCAAGTTCCTGTTCACCTCCGGTTCGACCAACGCCCCCAAGGCGGTCGTCAACACCCACCGCATGCTCTGCGCCAACCAGCAAATGTACGCACAGTGCTACCCCTTCCTGGAAGAGGTGCCGCCGGTGTTGGTCGATTGGCTGCCCTGGCACCACACGGCTGGCGGCAATTCCAACCTCGGGCTGGTGCTGCGCAACGGCGGCAGCATGTACCTGGACGAAGGCAAGCCCACCGCAGACGGCGCGGCTGAGACCGTGGCCAACCTGCGCGACATCGCGCCCACCGCCATCTACACCGTGCCCAAGGGGCTGGAGGTGCTGGTGCAGCATCTGCAGCAAGACGAAGCGCTGTGTCGCAACGTGTTCAGCCAGCTGCGACTGGTGTTCGCTGCGGGTGCCGCGATGCCGGGCGCCGTGATCGACGCCTTCGACCAACTCGCGGTGCAAACCACCGGCTTCCGGATTCCCATGACCATGGGCCTGGGCATGACCGAGACCGCGCCGTTCGCGGTGTCGCACCACCGACCCGGCTGGCAGGCGGGCGTGATCGGCCTGCCCGCGCCGGGGCTGGAGCTTAAGCTGGCGCCGGTGGGCGACAAGCTGGAGGTGCGATACCGTGGCCCCAGCGTGACCCCGGCCTATTGGCGCCAACCCGAGCTGGCGGCCGAAACCTACGACGACGAAGGCTATCTGCGCAGCGGAGACGCGGCGCTCTTCATCGACGATGCCGACAGATCACGTGGCCTGCGCTTTGATGGCCGCATCTCCGAAGACTTCAAGCTCATCAGCGGCACCTGGGTCAGTGTGAGCGGCATCCGTGCGCGCGCCCTGGCCCACGCGCTGCCGCATGTGCAAGACGTGGTCGTCACCGGCGACGGGCGCGACACGCTGGGCCTGCTGGTGTTCCTGAGCCCGGGCTCGCAGGCCGACAACCCCGCCGTCTGGGCCTGGCTGCAAGCATGGCTCGACGCGCTCGCCGCCACCGGCACCGGCAGTTCCAACCGCGTGCTGCGCGCCATGGTGATGACCACTCCCGCATCGTCCAAGCTCGGCGAAGTGGCCGACAAAGGTTCGTTGAACCAGCGTGCGGTGCTCAAATGCCGCGCCGATCTGGTGGAGACTCTGTATGCCGCCGCCCCGGACTCCCATCCCCATGTGCTGCACGCCCGACCGAACAAGGCTTGAACCATGACCGCCGACCGCCTGGCCGACATCGTCGCCATTGACATCCACACCCACGCCACCGTCAGCACGCGCAACCCGTTTGACGAGGTGACCGACGCCTTTGACAAGGCCATGGCCGCGTACTTCAAGGAAACCTCGCCGCGCCTGACCATTGCGCAGACCGCCGATTTCTACCGCGCGCGCAAGATGATCGCGGTGATCTTCTCGGTCGACACCGAGCGCGCGAATGGCCAAGTGCGCATCACCAACGAAGAAGTGGCCGAAGAAGCGGCGAAGCATGTCGACGTGCTCATTCCGTTCGCCAGCGTCGACCCGCTGCGCGGCAAGATGGGCGCCCGAGAAGTGCGTCGCCTCATCAAAGACCACAAGGTTCGCGGCTTCAAATTCCACCCCTCGTCGCAAGAGTTCTACCCCAACGACCGCGCCTGCAATGCGGTCTACGAGGCGATCGCCGAAGCGGGCTTGCCCGCCATCTTCCACAGCGGCCAGACCGGTGCCGGGGCGGGCATGCGCGGCGGCGGTGGCGTGCGCCTGAAGTACAGCGACCCGATGTTCCTGGACGACGTGGCGGTGGACTTCCCGGACATGCAGATCGTGATCGCGCACCCCAGTTTTCCCTGGCAGGAGAACGCGCTTGCCGTGGCCACGCACAAGCCCAATGTGTGGATCGACCTGTCGGGCTGGAGCCCCAAGTATTTCCCCGAGATCCTGATCAAGTACACCAACGGCCTGCTCAAGAAGAAGATGCTGTTCGGCTCTGACTACCCCGCGCTCACGCCAGAGCGCTGGATTGCCGACGCCGAAAAATGTGGCATTCGCCCCGAGGTGATGCCGCTGGTGCTGAAGGAAAATGCCATCCGCCTGCTGCGGCTGGATGAAGACCCCATCTTTGGCCGCTACGCCCGTTTGGCGCCGCCCAACAACGGCTGCTGTTGAGTGATAGGAAATCGTGCCCTCTGCGGTGGGACGTTTCGTCGGAGGAGCACACGCCGAAGGGCACGAATGCCGCGATCTCGCACCGAGACTTGGGTGGACTGCAACAGGTTGCGGCCCAGGTCCAGCGTGCTGATGTCCTCCAGCTTTGACAGGACCCCACCATGAGCGACCACCAACCTCTTGAGCTGCAGCGCTGGTGCATTGACGCCGCTTGCCGCGACACGATTGCCCGAACCGCCGCTTGCACCGACCAGCAAGCCCACGAAGCCTTTGCCAACCTCTTTACAGAAGAGGCGCAGCTGCTGCGGCCTGGCGGTCAAGCGCTGAGCGGTCGCGCCGCAATCTTGGCCGCCTACCGCGCCAGGCCCGCCGAACGCATCACCCACCACTTGTTGGTGGGCACGGTGGTCGATGTGATGTCCAGCGACAGCGCCACCGCCACCACCCGCGTGCTGCTCTACAAGTCAGATGCCCAGCAGACGACCGGGCCAGAGGGTCGCCCCGCCCAGGGCCCCGCGCTGGTGGGGCGTTTTGAAGACCGGCTGGTGCCCGACGCGCAAGGCCGCTGGTTGATCTGCGAGCGGCGCGCCAGTTTCGATCTCTGGATTCCCGCCTCTACCTGACCGTCAGCCCCGGCCTTCGTGGTCGTGCGGCGGGCCACAGCCGGCGAAGCACGCCGGATCAAAGCGGGTGCTTCAAAGCTTTTTCTATCGCCGCTGTGAGTGCCGCGCTGCCCGGCTCCACCGCGCTGGCGAAGCTGCTCACGGTTTTGCCATCGCGCGCCACCAGGTACTTGTGGAAGTTCCACAGTGGCACCTCCTGGGTGGCGCTGGCCAGCTGGGCGTACAGGGCGTTGCGCCCAGGGCCTTTGACCACCGTCTTGGCGAACATCGGAAACTTCACCCCAAACGTGTTGAAGCACAGATCGGCGATCTGTTTTGCACTGCCTGGCTCCTGCTGTCCGAAGTCGTTCGCCGGAAAACCCAGGATGACCAGGCCGCGAGACGCGTACTTCGTGTGCAGCGCTTCCAGACCTTCGTACTGCCGGGTGAAGCCACAGTGGCTCGCGGTATTGACCACCAGCAGCACGCGCCCGGCGAACTGGCACAAGTCCTGGGGCGCCTCGTCCTGCAGGCGCGGGAATCGGTGCGCAAGCAGCGGTGGGCAGGTGCCAGGGCGGGGCGCCTGGGCGAAGGCGGGCAGCCAGCTGGGCGCCAGCAGCGTGGCGCTCAAGGCCAGTTGGAAGCGGCGGCGGCTCGGGGTCATGACGTCATTGTCCGGCCGCTCGCTTGTCCCTGTTCGGGGTGCGGATGGGGCGGGAGCATGAAGACTCA
>JBIIQD010000319.1:0-4043 GCA_044342265.1 Hydrogenophaga sp.
GGCTACACCCTGTTGCTGGCCACCGGTGGCCATACCGCCGCAGGCGCGCTGTACAAGTCGCTGCCCTACAAGACGGTCGAGGATTTCGAGATGGTGAGCACCATCACTTTCTTCCCATTCCTCCTGGTGACCCTGGCCGATGCCAAACCGGCCACCTTGGCCGAACTGCTCACCCAGGCCAGAGCACAGCCGGGCAAAGTGGCCTATGGCACGGCCGGCATCGGATCGACCCACCACCTGGCAGGCGAACTGATGGCCAGCATGTCCAAGACCGACCTGCTGCACGTTCCCTATCGAGGCGACTCGGCTTCCCTGAGCGCCTTGTTGTCGGGAGACATTCCCTTCATCATCGCGCCGCCCACAGCGGTCATGGCCAACATCAAGGCCGGCAAACTGCGTGCGATCGCCACCACCGGATCGCAACGCTGGTCTGGCCTGCCTGCGGTGCCGACGGTCGCTGAACAAGGTGTGGCTGGCTACGATGTCAGCTCGTGGGCCGGTCTGATGGCCCCAGCCGGCACACCGCGCCCCATCATTGACCGCCTCAATAGCGAGGTGCAAAAGGCGCTTCAGTTGCCCGCTGTGCGCAGCCGTCTGGAAGACATGGGCGGCGAAGCCAAGGGCAGCACGCCAGAAGAGATGCGCGCCATGGTGGCGGCACAGACCCAGAAATGGATCAAGGTCGTGGCCGACGCCAAAATCCCTCAGCAGTAACCCGTTTCAGAGAGCCCCGCATGTCCTTGATCGCCATCCGAAAACGCAGCCTGACCATTGAGACGCAGTACCACGAGGGCGGTCCCGCACCGACGGTTCCGCTTCGGCAGGGCGCCGCCTGCGCGGTGATTCGAAACCCGTTCGCTGGCCGCTACGAGCCCGATCTGATGCCCTTCATGGCGGAGCTGCGCAGGCTGGGCACAGACCTCGCCACCGAGCTGGCGCAAGCCCTGGGGCGCGAGCAGGTGGAAACCTACGGCAAGGCGGCCATCGTGGGGGTCAATGGCGAGCTCGAACACGGGGCGGTCTGGCATGAGGCCGGTGGCTGGGCCATGCGCCAGGTCCTGGGGGAGCCCAAGGCCATCGTGCCTTCAGCGAAAGCGGTGGCCGGCGTGGGCTTCCGCCTGATGGTGCCCTTGCACCACATCCATGCGGCCTATGTGCGCAGCCATTTCAACAGCATGGAGGTGGGCTTGCAGGACGGGCCACGCCCGGACGAGATCCTGTTCGCGCTGGTCATGGGCACAGGGCCACGGGTGCATGCCCGACTCGGTGGGCTGACCAAGGAACAGGTCTCGGTGCACGACGGACAGCGGTGAAGGCACGCTGATCCGTCGGCCCGCTGTGATCAAAGACCGCGGTTGCGGTACTTCTTGCCCCAGATGCCTGACTTCCCCGGCGCCATGATCGATTGCGGATCGAGCGCGTCCTTGATGGCCTCATGAAAGTCACGCAACGCCCCGTCGCCCCAGTTGAACGTCGCCATCACATCGTCCATCAGCGCGTTGTGGGTTCGGTATTCGCCGTAGCCTTCAGCGGCCGCCTCGTTGATCAAGAGACGCATCAGATCCAGCGTTTCCTTGCGGTCCGACTGCTTGGACTTGTCGTAGAGGAACAAGCAGATGTGGTGCATCTCTCGCAGGCCGACGATGAATTGCGCGGCGTAGTCCTTGTTGTATTCGTCCGAGCGGCGCTTGACCATGCCAGCCTGGCGCAAGGCATCTTTGCCATCGACGGCTGAGATGGGCGAGAAGGACACATGTGCACCGTTGGGCAACCAGTCCATCAGCTTCATCTCGTCCAGGGACGGGATGCCGTTGTTGATCTTGTGACGGTCTTGCAAGACATGGGCGCCACGGTCACCGTTGGCTTCCGTGCGGTCGCGATGGGTGAAAAACTTGGCGCCAGGGATCTGCCCGAAGGCCTGCTGAATGATGCCCCAGGCCATCTGGATCATTTCTTCGGGTCCGTACAGCGTGCCGTAGAAGTTCCAGTAACCCAGGTTCAGGGCCGCTTTCATCTTCTCGATGGCTTCGGGCGTCAAGGGGCCTGGGTCGGTTTGCCACTCGGTGCGCCTGGAAACCACACCCGCATCCAGAATGATGTTGCGCACCACCGGGACGTTCTGGATCGGGAACATGTTGATGCGCAGAGGCAGCATCGTGTCCATGATGGCACCCAGATCTTCTTCACGGTCAAAGGTCACCAGGTAGGTCATGGAGGCTGGCGGCCGCTGCATCAGACCAATCCCCATCTTGGTCACGATGCCCAGGTTGGACTGGGTGAACAACCCGTCCGGGTAAGGGCCAAAACCGTAAGGGAACAACTGCCAGGTGTTGGAGCCGGGCACGGCACCCATGCCGGTGCGCATGATCCGACCGGTGGGCAACACGACCTCCAGGCCGGTTTGCCACATGAAGTGGTCGCCGTAGGGGGTGTAGCCCACGCCGCGTTCGAGCGTGTTTCCGACCACCGAGCCCCAGCCCAGGTCGGGCGTGTCGATCATCAGGCAGGAGTTGGTCGCCTTCAGATGATTGGCCAAATCGAAGTAGGTCACGCCAGGCTCGACCAAGGCATACCCGAACTTTTCATTGACCTCCAGGATGCGGTTCATGCGCCGGCCCATGTCGACCACGGCCGCCCCCTTGAGGCGCGGCGACTTGCCGCCATAACCGTTGTTCTGCCCGGTGGAAATGGGCGACAGCGGCAAACCGAATTCGTTGGCCACCGCAACGATCGCTTGAACGTCTTCTGGCGTTCCCGGGCACAGGACCAGGCTGGGCGCGTTGTTCTCCGAGGGCTCCAGAGGGTACAGGTCGATGTAGCGCGACAGGGTGGCGAGATCGGAAATCACGTTCTCGACCCCAAGGACCGTTTCGAGCTTGGACTTGGCTTTCTCAAAGGTGGCCACGTCCATGTCGGGTGGTAGCGCTCGGCTGGTCAGAAGTTCTGGGATGGCTGCGGTCATGGTTTGTCTCCTTTTGGTGTTTTGGCGATTCAGTCAGGCCGACAGGCGGCTTCAGAACATGGTGTTGTTGTTGGCAGCGGTCTTGGGGACCTCCTGAATCACATCCCAGTGCTGGACGATCAGGCCGCCTTGAACACGAAAGATGTCCATCACGGCCATGGCGGGTACCTCGGCTTTGCCCGGTACCGCAAACCGGGAGTGCACCACCACCAGGTCGCCCTCGGCGATCACGCGCTTGATCTCGGCACGCATCCCCGATTTGCTCAGCCAGGCCGGCAGGCCTGTGAGCACCGCATCGCGCCCGTCGGGTAGATTGGGGTTGTGCTGGATGTAAGTGGTGGGCGAGATGTACTTCAATATGGCTTCTCGCGCCTGACCCTTGACGAAAGCCTGGTCGTAGAAGGCTGTCACCAGTTCTTTCGGGCTGGCCGTTTGCGCCGTGGCAGGCACGGACAGACCCAGCAAGGACAGGGCGAGCAAAGCGGCAGAGGCCCTGCGGCGCGCACCCACAGCGCGGGATGTTGACGCAAGTCCGGTGATGGGCAAGAAACTCATGAAAAATCTCCAGGCAAGAAAAACAAGTGCACTGCAAAACGTCTGACCGGGATCGTAGAAGCAACAATCAAGGCCGATAAGCGGCCCGAGACACACAACTCTTTTCAGCTGAGATAACAAATGGACGACTTGCGCCAAATGCAGATGTTTGCCGCCGTTGTGCGCCACCGCTCCATGAGCGCCGCAGCCCGAGCACTGCGCCTGACGCCTTCGGCGGTGAGCCAGCAGATCAAGGAACTGGAACAACGCTCGGGCGTGACCTTGCTGCTGCGCACCACCCGGTCTCTCACGCTGACCGATGCGGGCGAGCGCTTCCACAGCGCATGTGTTGCGATGGTCAGTGCGTCAGAACTGGCACGCGCAGAGCTGAACAGCGCGCGCACCGAACCCATCGGAGAACTGCGCATCTCGGCGCCAGTGGGCTTCGCCAGACACTTGCATCTGGCGTTGCGCGACCTGCTGCGCGCGCATCCGTCTCTCAAGCTCAGTCAGCTGTTGAGCGATGAACGGGAAGACCTGATCGCAA
>JBIIQD010000320.1:0-4035 GCA_044342265.1 Hydrogenophaga sp.
TCTTCGTGCGGCTTGCGGTCAGACTTCGCCCGCAGCTTTTCCTCTTTCTTCTGCTTTTTGGCCAACTCGCGTTGGCGTTTCTCGTATCCGTAGTTGGGTGTCGCCAAGGGTGTTCTTTCGGGAGGTTGAGGATAGAGGTGTCAGGCGTTCAGCCCGGCAAGGGCTTGGGCCAGATCGGCCCTGAGATCATCGACGCTTTCCAGGCCGATGGCAAACCGCACCAGACCACCCTTGTAAGGCCAGGGTTTGGAGCGTATCGCTGCGATGTTGTAGGGCGCGCACAGACTGATCGGACCGGCCCAGCTCCAGCCCAGCCGGAACAGCTGGAGGCGGTCGCAGAACGCGTCGATCCGGGCTTGGGGAAAGCGCTCGTCAAACACGGCGCTGAACAGGCAGGCTGCGGCCTTCGCATCGCGCGCCCAGGTCACATGTCCTGGAGAGTCGGTCAACGCAGGATGAAGCACCTGTACCACGCCAACTTGCCCCTGCATCCACCGCGCGAGCTCGCGAGTGGCCTTGTCCTGCGCCTCATATCGCAGCGCCATAGAGCCCAGGCCGCGCAACACCAGCTCGGTGTCGTTGCCGCTGACGCCGAGGCCCAGCCGCATGTGCGTCATGAGCAACTGATGGTGCAAGCTGTGGTCACGCGTGACCACGGATCCCATCAGCACATCCGCGCCACCGCTGGGGTACTTGGTGAGCGCCTGCATGGAGATGTCGGCACCGAGCTCGAAGGCGTTGAAGGCTATGCCAGCACCCCAGGTGTTGTCCAGGGCGGTCAGAATGCGGCGCTCGCCGCCACGGGCTGCATTCGCCTGCCGCACCACGGCCACCAAGGCTGGCAGATCGGGGAACTCCAGGGTGATGGAGCCCGGTGCTTCGAGCCACACCAGCCGCGTCGCCGGGCTTACCTTGGCCGCCAGATCGGCGGGGTCTTGCGCATCGTAGAAGCGGTGCGTGATACCCCAGGCGGCCAGCTCGACGCTGGCGAAGGCTTTGTTGGGACCATACGCGTTGTCGGGAATCAACAGTTCGTCGCCCTGCCTGAGGAAAGCCATGTCCACCAGCGACACGGCGGCCAAGCCGCTGGGCGCCAACACACAATGAACACCACCTTCGAGGGTCGCGATGCGCTCTTCCAACGTAAAGGTGGTGGGCGTGCCGTGCAGGCCGTAGGTGTAGCCGCTTTTGTCGGCCCATTCCTGCGTGCGCAGGGCGCGCACGTTGGGGAAGATGACGGTGGACGCCTTGTGCACACCAGGTGCAACGGCATCAAAACCCTCGGGCGGGCGATAGGGATGGTGGATAAGGCGGGTGGACAGCTCTGACATTGGAATCAGAGTTTCCACTTTTCGAGCAACTGCTCGGGACGCATGCTGTCGTAGCCTTCGAAAGGCTGGTGGATCCACGGGTTGGTGGGCAGAAACTCCACCGAATAATCGGGCGTGAAGCTTGACAGCTGCTTGGTCCAGATCACGGCGCTGCGCAACTCGGTGATGGGGGCGTAATTGTTTTTGAGCAGGTCGATCACCGCCTTGAGGGTGTGGCCAGAGTCCGCCAGATCGTCCACCAGCAGCACTTTGCCAGCGATCTCGCCTTTGGGCGTCGTGATGTAACGCGCGATGTCCAGGTTGCCCTGCTGGGTCCCGGCTGCAGCGCGGTAGGAGCTGGTGGACATGATGGCCAGCGGCACGTCGAAGATGCGCGAGAGGATATCGCCGGGGCGCATGCCACCACGGGCCAGACACAGGATGGTGTCGAACTGCCAGCCGGACTGGTGCACCTTGAGCGCCAGCTTTTCGATCAGGTTGTGGTACTCGTCGTAAGAAACGTAGAGGTGTTTGCCGTCTTCGGTCAGCATGCGGTCTCCGTGCGAGTTCTCGGGGTGGTGGGATTCTGCACCAAAGCCTGAGCGGCTCAGGCGCCAAACGGGTGGTGAATCAGGATGGTGTGGTCGCGGTCCGGGCTGGTTGAGACCACGTGGATCGGCACGCCCGTCGTTTCCTGGATGCGGTCAAGGTAGCGCTGGGCGTTGACCGGCAGGTCTTCGTACCGCGTCTTGCCCACGGAGCTGTCGGCCCAGCCGGGCAAGGTTTCATAGATCGGCTTGCAACGCGAGATCTCATCGGCTCCCGCCGGCAGGATGTCGATGGTCTCGCCGTCCAGTTCGTAGCCGGTACACAGCTTGAGCTCGGACAGCCCATCCAGCACATCCAGCTTGGTGATGCACAAACCCGTGAGGCCGTTGACCTGCGCCGAACGTTTGAGCAGGGCGGCGTCGAACCAGCCGCAGCGGCGCGAGCGGCCGGTGGTCACGCCCTTCTCCGCGCCTATGGTGCTCATGTGGTAACCCGGTGTGCCCGGTACCTCCCAGTCGAGTTCGGTCGGGAACGGCCCGCCACCGACGCGGGTGCAATAGGCCTTGGTGATGCCCAGCACGTAGTGCAACATCTGCGGACCCACCCCAGAGCCTGCAGCGGCGTTACCAGCCACGCAGTTGCTCGAAGTCACGAAGGGATAGGTGCCGTGGTCGATGTCCAGCAACGTGCCCTGAGCGCCTTCAAACAGCAGATTCGCGCCCGCCTTGTGGGCATCGTTGAGTTCTCGCGAGACGTCTGCAATCATTGGCTTGATCAGCTCAGCCTGGATCATCGCTTCGTTGTAGACAGCGTCAAACTGGATCTCACCGTCATTCATGTAGGCCGCGATTTTGTCGTCCCAGGCCAGGTCGGCCGAATGCAACCAGGTCTTGAGCACATGGTTGTGCAATGCCAGCAGCTCTCGCAGCTTGGTTGCGAACCGCTCAGGGTATTTCAGGTCCATCACGCGCAGCGCGCGGCGAGCGATCTTGTCTTCGTAGGCTGGTCCGACGCCGCGACCGGTGGTGCCGATCTTTTCGGTGCCGGCTTTGACCTTGGCGGCTTCGCGCGCGATGTCAATGGCGGCGTGAAACGGCAGGATCAGCGGGCAGCCTTCGCTCACGCGCAGGCGCGAGCGCACCTCCACACCGGCCTTCTCCAGCCCGCCAATCTCTTCGAACAGCTTGCCGACCGACAACACCACGCCATTGCCGATGTAGCACTTCGCGCCCGGGCGCATGATGCCACTGGGGATCAGATGCAACGCGGTCTTGACGCCATTGATCACCAAAGTATGGCCAGCGTTGTGACCGCCTTGAAAGCGCACCACGCCTTGAGCGGACTCGGTCAGCCAGTCCACGAGCTTGCCTTTGCCCTCGTCGCCCCATTGAGTGCCCACGACCACCACATTGCGCCCCGCCGCTGCGGCGCTGTTGTTCTTGCTCATTGTTTGATTCCGGTTAAAGGGATTTCACTGTCCAGCCACCCGCCCGGGCCGCATCGGGCACCAGCTCTCGGTCGCAATGGAACTCATTGACTTCATGTTCGTGCCCGGGCAGTACGCAGACCACGGTATGGCCCTGGGCGCGTAGCGCCAGCACTGCATCGCGCAAACCCGGCGCCATGCCCCACGGCGAGCGGATCGCCGCCACCAGCGGGCGAGGCGCGACGGCCGAGACCAGTTCTTTGAGGTCCAGGCTGAACCCCACCGCCGGGCGATTACGCCCGAACACTGCGCCGACCTCGTCATAGCGCCCGCCGCGCGCCAGCTCCATGGCTGCGCCTTGCGGATCTTGCGAGAACACGGCAAAACGCATGCCGGTGTAGTAGGCATAGCCTCGAAGATCAGCCAGGTCCACCGACACCGTCATGTCTTGCGACACAGCATGGTCGGCCAGCCACTGAAGATCGTCGAGCGCTGCGAGCAGATTTGAAGAAGGCGTCAACAAGGCCCGTGCGCGCTCAATCACAGACACATCGCCAAACAGGCCTGGCAAAGCCATCAGATCGCGCCGAACGGCGACGGGCAGAGACTGCGCCAGTTCGCTAAGGCCAGGGACGTCCTTGCCTGCGAGCGCAGCGTGAATGGATCGCACCGTGATGGCCGGCAACTGCACTGGCGCCAGCACAGCATCAATGACCCGCACATCGGCCAGATCCAGCTGCATCCGCTGCA
>JBIIQD010000321.1:0-4031 GCA_044342265.1 Hydrogenophaga sp.
GTGCCGGAGCGGGTAATCTCTTGCAGCAGGTTGCTCATCAGGAAGGCATTGCGTGCATCTACCGCACGCTCTGACTCCGAAAGCGTCACTGGCGTAGCCTCGTACAACACCTTCCCTTTGTGTTCGACGACCTTGGACACCAAAGAAGGTGTCACCCGATAGCCGCCATTGCCAAACACCGCATAGCCAGCCGCCATTTGCATCGGCGTCACTGAGCCTGCACCCAGGGCCATCGTCAGGTAGGGTGGGTGCTTATCGGCCTCGAAACCGAAGCGGGTCACCCATTCCTGGGCGCTCTGGGTGCCTACCAACTGCAACACGCGAATGGACACCATGTTTTTGGACCTCGCCAGCGCCCGCCGAATCGACATCGGACCTTCGAACTCTCCGTCGTAGTTTTTGGGCTCCCAAGGTTTGCCACCGGTTTCAGCCGCCGAGAAAAACAACGGTGCGTCATTCACCACGGTGGTGGGTGTCAGGCCTTTTTCTAGAGCAGCGGAATACACGAAAGGCTTGAAGCTGGATCCAGGCTGGCGCCAAGCCTGCGTCACGTGATTGAACTTGTTCTTCTGAAAATCGAATCCGCCGACCAAGGCACGGATGCTGCCGTTGCGCGGGTCCATGGCCACAAATGCCGACTCCACCTCTGGCAATTGTGTAAGGCGCCATCCTTTGGGTTCGGTTCGGATCACGCGAATGATCGCTCCACGACGGATCTTTTGGTTTGGACTTGCTTTCTCGCTCAAGCCTGACTGGGCCGGACGAAGTCCATCGCCAACGATCTCAAAGGGCTCACCGTCTTGTCGGACTGCAACGACCTTGCGAGGACTGGCTTCGAGGACCACAGCGGACAACAGGTCGTCACTGTCACCATATTCGTTCAAGACCTCGTCAATGGCCTCGTCCCGCGCTGCCTTGTCGTTGGGAAGATTGACGAAGTGTTCAGGCCCCCGGTACGGCTGTCGACGCTCATAGTCGAGGACACCCTGGCGAACGGCCTTGTAAGCGGCTTCCTGTTCATTGCTTCTAAGGCTGGTGGTGACGATCAGGCCGCGGGTGTAAGCCTCCTCGCCATACTGTGCCACCATTGACTGGCGGACCATTTCTGCTACGTATTCGGCGTGAATCTTGGCTTGACCTTGCGCTGGCCGCGGCTTGATCTCTTCGTTCTTAGCCTGTATCGCTTGCTCTTCAGTGATGAATCCGTTTTCAAGCATCCGGTCAATGATGTGCAGTTGCCGGATCCGGGCCCGTTTGGGATTGCTGATAGGGTTGTATGCCGAAGGTGCCTTGGGCAGGCCGGCCAACATCGCCGCTTCGGCCACTGTCACGTCTTTGAGTGCCTTGCCAAAATAGGTCTGGGCGGCGGTCGAAAAACCGTAAGCGCGCTGACCCAGAAAAATCTGGTTCATGTAAATCTCGAGAATCTGCTCCTTGGTTAGCAAGTGCTCGAGCTTGAAAGTTAGCAAAACCTCGTAAATCTTTCGGGTGTAGCTCTTCTCTGCAGAAAGGTAGACGTTTCGAGCCACCTGCATGGTGATGGTCGAGGCGCCTTGGCTTTTGGCTTGACCAAGATTGGCCAGCGCTGCGCGCAGCATGCCTTTGTAGTCCACCCCGCTGTGCTCGAAGAACCGGGAGTCTTCAATAGCGAGCACTGCGTGCTTCATCACTTCTGGAATTTCCTTGAAAGTGAGCAAGTTGCGCCGCTCTTCGCCGAACTCTCCAATAAGCTGCCCGTCGGCAGTCAAAACGCGAAGCGGCAACTTGGGACGATAGTCGGCCAGGTCGGCCACGTCGGGAAGATTGGGATACGCCACCGCCAACGCAAGCCCGATGCCCATCAGAAGGGCGAGGAAGGCAGCAATGACGAGGCCAGAAGCGATGACCACAGCAGTACCCAGCCACCTGAGCACATCGGCGGACCCCAGGGACGCCGAACGGGTGGGAGAAGAGACGTCTTTGTCTTTTGCCATGCAAGCAGGTTCAGGCGAGGGATGGTTCAGAAATTGGCCCGAAGGCTCATTCGCCGGACCAAACGGTTGTATTGTCGGTGGTCGAGCTCTGGGGCAAGGTCAGTGCTGCGCGCGGATGTGCACCGCTGGCATTTTGCGTATGCTTTTGACAACGTTTCTGTTTGTGCCAAAGATGTAAATTCGTTGCTGCACAAAGAGCTTGCTGCTAGCATTGAAGTGATTTCTTAAGTCCGGCGTCTTCTGCCGTCACCATTTTTGGGGGTCACCTTGATCTCATTGGGGTCGTTTTTCAGCCGGGATCCGGCGCCACTCCTGGGCATTGACGTCAGTTCGTCAAGTGTCAAGCTGGTCGAGCTGGGGCGCAACCGAGCCGGTGAGTTGGTGCTGGAGCGCTGTGCCATTGAACCACTCGAGCGTGGCTGGATCACTGACGGCAACATTGAAAAGTTCGATGAGGTCGCTGAGGCCGTGCGGCGTGTCGTGCGCAAAAGCGGCAGCAAGACCAAAAACGTGGCTCTGGCGTTGCCAGCCTCAGCTGTCATCACCAAAAAGATAGTTCTTCCTGGAGGTCTGACCGACAAAGAGCTGGAAGCCCAGGTCGAATCAGAAGCCAATCAGTACATCCCGTTTTCACTGGACGAAGTGAGCCTGGACTTCTGTGTCATCGGACCGAGCGCCAACTCCGCGGGCGACGCCGAGGTCTTGATCGCTGCCTCGCGCAAAGAGAAAGTGTCCGACCGTCAAGGTCTGGCCGAGGCCGCAGGCCTCAAGCCCGTGATCATGGATGTTGAGCCCTATGCATCGCGAATGGCTGCTGGGAGGGTAATCGAGACGCTCCCTAACCAGGGTGTGGACTCTCTTGTGGCGCTTTTTGAGGTGGGTGCAATGACCACCAGCATGCAAGTCATGCGTAACGATGATGTGTTGTATGAGCGCGACCAGGCTTTCGGTGGGGCGCAACTCACCCAGTTGATCATTCGCCAGTACGGCTTTTCCGCAGATGAGGCCGAAGCCAAGAAAAGGTCGGGTGATCTGCCCGATGATTACAAGTCGTCTGTGCTCGAACCCTTCATTGAAAGCATGGGGCAGGAAATTGGTCGTGCTTTGCAATTCTTTTTCACCAGTACCCCGCACAACAAGGTCGATCACATCCTTCTTGCGGGCGGCAGTGCGGCGCTTCCTGGACTGACGGAAGCAGTCACCCATCAGACCTCGTTTGCCTGCATGGTGATCAACCCGTTTGATGGCATGGAAATGGCCTCTTCTGTGCATGCACGCAAGATCGCCCGGGAGGCACCTTCCTATTTGACCTCCACTGGCCTTGCTCTCAGGAGGTTCCACCAATGATCTTGATCAACCTGCTGCCTCACCGTGAGGCAACAAGGAAAAAACAGAAAGAGCAGTTCTTCACCCAGCTGCTTTTGTCCGCCATGTTGGGAGTCATCGTCTGTGGCGCTGTGTATACCTGGTACCAAGGGCGTATCACCGATCAACAGGCTCGCAATGCCTTCTTGCAAAAAGAAGCTGCGCGCCTTGATGCCGAAATCAAGGATATTGCCTCGCTGCAAGCCGAAATCGCATCTCTGCGCGCTCGTCAAACCGCGGTTGAGAACCTTCAAGCCGATAGGAATATGCCAGTGCACCTGTTAGAGGAAATTGTGGGTGAATTGCCGGACGGCATCTATTTGCAAAGCATGAAGCAGGAAAATCAAAACGTTTTGCTGACGGGAGTTGCCCAATCTCAAGAACGTGTTTCTGATCTGCTGCGCAACCTGTCGACAAAAACGAAGTGGTTGATCAAACCTGAACTTGTAGAAATTATCGCTGCCAACGCCGCTGTTTCGAGCCGCGAACAAAGGCGCGTGTCAAACTTTACGATTCGGGCTACATTGAATCGTCCAACCGCTCCAACTGCCAATCCTGCTGGTTCTCAGCCTCCTGCAGGGGTGCCCCTTGCCCCCGGCAAGGTTTGAGGAGTCAAAACAAAATGGCCAAATCTCCTAGTATCAGTGTTGACTTCAAGTCCTTGCAAGACAAGTTGAAGTCCCAGTTTTCTGG
>JBIIQD010000323.1:0-4030 GCA_044342265.1 Hydrogenophaga sp.
CCGCATCCTCCTGAATGAATTTTCTTGTCGCGGATTGTAACTTGCGTACTAGTGAAGAACACCCACAAAGCAAGGGATGCAGACTTTGTTGTCACTGCATGTAACGACACCAAAACCTCAAGGCGGCGCGACTGCGTCGAGCAGTCCTCGACGCACCGACAGCGCGTCCGCCGTGGCCCGCACGTCATGCACGCGCAGGACGCTCGCTCCGCGCTCGACCGCCAACAGCGCCGCCGCCACACTGCCCGAGACTCGCTGGTCAGGTTGCGGCTGGCCGGTCACGGCGCCAATGGACGATTTTCTTGACCAACCCGCCAGCAAAGGGAATCCCAGGCCCAGCAGCTCGCATTGTCTGGCCAGCAAGGAAAAGTTCTGGCGAACGGTTTTGCCAAACCCGATGCCAGGGTCCAGAACCATGCGCGCGGCCTGAACGCCACGGGCCTGCAATGTCTTGCATCGATCGGCCAAGAACGTGGTCACGGCGGGCAAGACGTCTCCTTCCATGGGAGCCACCTGCATCGTTTGCGGATCGCGGTGCATGTGCATGAGGCAAACGCCACAGCGGGGGTGACCGACCACCACGTCCTCAGCCTTTGCTTGGCGCAGCGCCCAGATGTCATTGATGATGTCTGCCCCTAGGTCGAGCGCGGCTTGCATCACTGCTGGCTTGTAGGTGTCGACGGAAATCGGCACCCCCAACTGCACGGCCTCGGCCAACACGGGCAGCACCCGGCGCAGCTCTTCGTCCAGAGGCACCGCCGGACTGCCAGGACGGGTGGATTCACCACCGATGTCCAGGATGTGCGCTCCGTCCTTGAGCAGCTGTTCGCAGTGGCGCATGACACCTGAGACGTCATGCAGCTGCCCGCCATCCGAGAAGGAGTCGGGCGTGACGTTGACGATGCCCATGATCCTGGGCTCGCGCAGGTCGATGTCGTGACGGGAAGTCATCCAATGCATGGCAAAGCTCCAAAGAGAACGGGGCCCGCTGGGGCCCCGTAGAGAGAGTTATCGATCCGATCAGGCCGCGGTGGGCGCCGGATCGGGGGACACTGCCGGTGTGCCACCGCTGCCACCGCCACCCACGGATGGGTTGCGTGGCGTCCAGTCCTTGGGCGGACGGGGCGGTTTACCAGCCATGATGTCGTCGATCTGGTCGGCGTCGATGGTTTCCCATTCGAGCAAGGCGTTGGCCATGGCGTGCATCTTGTCGCTGTGGCTTTCGATCAGATCACGTGCCAGCTTGTACTGCTGGTCGATGATGCGGCGCACTTCGGCGTCCACCTTCTGCATCGTGGACTCGCTCATGTTGGTGGTCTTGGTCACCGAACGGCCGAGGAATACTTCGCCTTCGTTTTCGGCGTAAACCATCGGGCCCAGCGCGTCGGTCATGCCGTAACGCATCACCATGTCGCGGGCGATGGAGGTGGCGCGCTCGAAGTCGTTGGAAGCGCCGGTGGTCATCTGGTTCATGAACACTTCTTCAGCGATACGGCCACCAAACAGCATGCTGATCTGGTTCAGCATGTAGTCCTTGTCGTAGCTGTAGCGATCCTGCGCGGGCAGGCTCATGGTCACGCCCAGTGCGCGACCGCGCGGAATGATGGTGACCTTGTGCACGGGGTCACACTTGGGCATCAGCTTGCCAATCAGCGCATGACCCGCCTCGTGGTAAGCCGTGTTCTTGCGCTCTTCTTCGGGCATCACCATGCTCTTGCGCTCGGGACCCATGAAGATCTTGTCCTTGGCCTTCTCGAAATCCTGCATCTCAACCACGCGCGCATTGCGGCGGGCGGCCATCAAAGCGGCTTCGTTGCACAGGTTGGCCAGGTCGGCACCGCTCATGCCGGGCGTGCCGCGGGCGATCACGCTGGGGTTCACGTCGGTGCCCAGCGGCACCTTGCGCATGTGCACGTTCAGGATCTGCTCGCGGCCACGGATATCGGGCAGCGTCACATAGACCTGTCGGTCAAAACGACCGGGGCGCAGCAAGGCGGCGTCCAGAATGTCCGGGCGGTTGGTGGCGGCCACCACGATCACGCCCAGGTTGGTCTCGAAGCCGTCCATCTCGACCAGCATCTGGTTGAGCGTCTGTTCGCGTTCGTCGTTGCCACCGCCCAGACCAGCGCCACGCTGGCGACCGACGGCGTCGATTTCGTCAATGAAGATGATGCAGGGCGCGTTCTTCTTGGCGTTCTCGAACATGTCGCGCACGCGGGCCGCGCCCACGCCCACGAACATTTCCACAAAGTCAGAACCTGAGATGCTGAAGAATGGCACTTTCGCTTCACCAGCGATGCCCTTGGCCAGCAGCGTCTTGCCGGTACCGGGTGGGCCGACCAGCAACAGACCTCGCGGAATGCGGCCACCCAGCTTTTGGAACTTGGCTGGATCCTTCAGGAAGTCCACCACTTCCTTCACTTCTTCCTTGGCCTCATCGCAACCGGCCACGTCGGCGAAGGTCACGGTGTTGTTGTTCTCGTCGAGCATGCGGGCCTTGCTCTTGCCGAAGCTGAAGGCACCACCCTTGCCACCGCCCTGCATCTGGCGCATGAAGTAGATCCATACGCCGATCAGCAGCAGCATCGGGCCCCAGCTGACCAGCAGCGTCATCAACAGCGAGCCCTCTTCGCGGGGGCGCACGTCGAACTTCACGTTGTTGTTGATCAGGTCGCCCACCAGCCCGCGGTCGAGGTAGGTGGCGGTGGTGCGAACGCGCCGGTCATCCTGGGTGATGGCCACGATCTCGGTGCCGCCCTGTCCTTCCTGGATGGTGGCGGATTTCAGACCGCCGGACTTGACCAGGTCCAGAAACTCGGAATAACCCACCGTTCCGGCGCCCGCGGTCGCGCGGCCATCGAATTGTTTGAAGACGGTGAAGAGGACCATGGCGATCACCATCCACACGGCGATCTTTGAAAACCATTGGTTGTTCAAGGGTGGCTCCTGACTAATAAGGAAACAGGCATGTTGAGGCCATTTTAGGTGTTTCAAGCCACCGCTGCCTTGACATTTGAGGAAACATTGTCAAAGAAATGGTGAGCGTTTATGGATCAGTTGGGAGTTTTCAGCCCCATGCCGACCAGAAAGGTCTCGGACGACTTGTCACGCGACGCCTTGGGTTTGACCGCTTTGACGACCTTGAACGTCTTGCGGAACAAGGCCACCATCGGGTCGTAGGCCCCGCCGTGAAACAGTTTGGCCACCAGCGCGCCATCAGGCTTGAGGTGTTCTTGGCTGAAATCCACCGCCAGGCACACCAGGTCCTCGATGCGGGCCGCGTCGGCCGATCCAATGCCCGACAGATTGGGCGCCATGTCAGAAATCACAACATCGACCGCTTTCACACCCCGCACCACCAATTCGCCTTCGAGTTCGGCCAGCACTGATGCCTCGCGGAAATCGCCCTGGATGAAGTGAACGCCTTCGATCGACTCCATGGGCAACAGGTCCAGCGCGATGATCTGGCCGTGCAGCGCACCCACTGCAGCACCGTCAGGACTCAGGCGCCGGCGCACATACTGGCTCCAGGCCCCTGGTGTGGAGCCCAGGTCGATCACCACATCGCCTGGGTGAATCAGCCCGAGGGTTTCATCAATTTCTTTGAGCTTGTAGGCGGCGCGTGCCCGGTATCCGTCTTTTTTTGCCAGGCGCACATACGGGTCATTGACGTGTTCGTTCAGCCACGCCTTGTTGACCTTCTTGCTCTGAGTCTTGACTTTCATGCCCATGGCGAGACCGGGGCTGCGAGCCGCCGCTGTGTAAACGATAATTGTCCCATGCCCCAGATTCAACTCACGCCCGCACAGCGCAAGGTGCACCGCTCCGAAGCGCACCACCTTGATCCCGTCGTCCTCGTGGGCGGCGACGGTCTGACATCCGCTGTCAAGAAAGAAATCGACGCCGCCCTCAAGGCCCACGGCCTGATCAAGGTCCGCGTCTTCAGCGACGACCGGGGCGCCCGCGAGGAGATGCTCAAGACACTGTCTGAAGAGCTCGATGCCGCCCCGATCCAGCACATCGGCAAGCT